>NZ_KV812063.1:9683-43448 GCF_001813335.1 Neisseria sp. HMSC055H02
GGAAGTTCGAGTCTTCTCCTGGGCACCAAACCTTTTGGTCGCCGCTTTGCTTATCCATCCTAATTGCCCAGGTGGCGGAATTGGTAGACGCGCTAGCTTCAGGTGCTAGTGTCCTCACGGGCGTGGAAGTTCGAGTCTTCTCCTGGGCACCAAATCAATTATCCGGCTTATCCGGATTTTTTATTGAATAGATTTATTTGTCTGATTAAGCTACAATATCAGACAACAAAATATGTTTGATTCCACAGAGAGGTGGATGAGTGGTTTAAGTCGCACGCCTGGAAAGCGTGTATACGTGAATAGCGTATCGAGGGTTCGAATCCCTTCCTCTCTGCCAATTACTTTTTTAAAAGTTTTTCATCACTTTTAAATCTATATATAAATGGCTAAGTTATCAAAGACTTAGCCATTTTTTATATTTGTATGTTTTAAATCTATTTCTAGTACATACAGATTCTTTTGATTTTTTTATGGTATTTTATGTGTTATCAACAAGGAGTAACACATGCCTAAAATCGTAACGCCTTTGAGCTTGTCTCAAATCAAAACCGCCAAACCCAAAGACAAGGTTTATAAACTTTCCGACGGCGGCGGGCTGGCTTTATGGGTTTTGCCGTCCGGTACTAAATCTTGGCGGCTACAATACCGCCGAGCCGATGGGAAAATGGACACGATGACTTTAGGACTTTTCCCCCGCTTCGGGTTAGCAGATGCTCGCACTTGGCGGGAGGAGATGTTGTCTAAAATTAAAAATGGCATAAATCCCAAATTGATTTCAGACGACGTAGCCGCAGCATATCGGTTTGAAAATTGTTTGGCGCGGTGGTTTGACAAATGGCGCAAGTCTGGGGGCAAACAGGGGACGGGGAAGAATCCCCGTTATGCGGAGCAGGTCTTGGCTGCGATTGAGCTTAATGTCTTGCCGACATTCAAGGGGCGCGATATTCGGTCAATCACGACGGCGGAAGTTGTCGCGGTGTTGCGCAAGATGGAGCAGCGGCAGGCGTTGGAGTATCTGCGGCGGGTAAAAGGTAACTTAGGTCTGATGTTTGATTATTTTGTTGCTGACGGCTCTATCCCTTCGAATCCTGTTACGGTCATCGGCAAGCAGGTTTTTGACAAACCGCCCGAACGTCATTTCGATGCTTTGCGATTTGACCAACTCCCCCTTTTAGTTGAACGCCTCGAAACGTCAAAAGATATTGGAGATCGAGCGCGGCTTTTAATTTACTGGCAACTGTTGAGCATGACGCGCCCGTCGGAAGCGGCAGGAACTAGGCTGTCAGAAATAAATCTCAAGGCAGGCATTTGGGAAATACCTATCGAACGAATGAAGACACGCCCGCATATTGTTCCATTGAGTTCGGCTTTGAAAACTATTTATTTCGAGGCGCTCCGCCTTAATGTGAACGGTATTTATTTGTTTGAGGGCGCGGGATTCGCTAAACCCATGTCCTCCGAAACTGTCCGAATAAAACTACGCTCCAAGATGGGACTTAACACAACGGCGCACGGTCTCCGAAGTTTGGCGCGAACATACCTGCGCGAAGTTTATAAAATCCGCAGAGATGTCGGAGAGATGCTACTTTCTCACGGGATATCCGATAAAACAGAACGCGCCTATGATCGCTCCGAACTTTTAGACGAGCGGCTGGAGATGCTCGAGAACTTAGGGCGCGATGTCATGGTTCTTCGTGACCGTTATCGCACTAAATGACGTTATTCGCTATGTGGTCGTCTGAAACATTTCAGACGACCTTTTTTTGTGTTGCCGCCCCTGCGACGACGGGCGGCGCGCGCTCCCCCTCCCACCGCGCGGACTCTGTGTGGGTGTGTTTTTTTATGCAGCGATAGGGTAGGCGGGAATCCTTATGTTTCATGGGGTTTTCGGCTTTTTTGGGGTACTGGTTTTTTATGCGTTTTTATGCAAGATTATGCATTTTCATGCTGATTTATGCGCCGTCTTTAAAATACAATAATAAAGCCGTCTGATTTGTTTCAGACGGCTTTTTTCAATCGATTTTCAAGGCTTTTAATAACTGGTCTGTGATGTACTGCAAATCCTCTTTCGGCAATCCCAATAACAGGCGCGATGGGAGGTTTTTGCGCGAATTACCGTCTTCGTGTTCGGTGGCAATGGCTGCTGCCGAACCGCCGAACCAGCCAATTTGCGCGCGGTTGGCATCTGCCTTTTGACGCAGCCAGCGGGCGGCACCAAGACGTCGGAACATTACCATACGGGATATTGTCGGCGTTTTCAGGTACAAATATTCGCGCCGAAATCCTAACAGTCCGCGCTCGCCCTCGAACCGTACCAATTCATTTCCTTTTTCCGTACGACTATATGCAATGCGTCCAGTGTAACTATCTCCGTATTTTTCTCCAAAAAAACGAAACGGACGACGGTGTAGTTCCTCTCCATCCCGTAAGCGTCGGAAAGCGAAACGGTCGCCTTGGCGTTTAGCCATCGGATTTCCGTCAGGCTCGATATTTGCTTTAATGCGGTTTCTGGTGCGGCTGCGTAACTCCGTCGCGATATTGCGCATAAGTTTGGCACGGGCAGACGGCTGAATCTTTAGCACCAAATGTTCGATTTGGGCGGCGAGTGCTTCCAGTTCTTCCATATTTCCTCTTGCACTTTAAGCAAAGGACGCATATGCGTCCTTTATCTGTTTAAGAAACGGGGCGCGGCGGCTCTGTCTTGACTTTGTATGTAACCAAACCATTATCATCAAGTCCGGCGATGACGGTCTCTGACAATTTAAGCTCTATCATCACATCCCACACATCCGACTCTATCGGTTCAGCCTCGAAAATAAAGGCGCGTGATGATGCGTCCGCACCCGGACATAAAATATCCGGCTGATTCTCTTGCAACCACTTGTTCACAATCAAAAAAAGATACGCAGGATCGCGATGGAACTCCTGAATAAAAATATTGAGCGTGTACTTCGCTTCATAACTCAATGTATTTCGTTTCGGAATAATCTGCCCCGACAAAACCGTCATACGCAGACGGTCAGGGGCGGCTTTAAACTCCGGCAACGTTTCCTGTATGGCAAGACGCAGGCTTTTTGGTTTTTCCATTTTCAGACGACCTTATTTTGTAAACCGCTGTCGCTGTTCTTCGATGCGTTGGCAGTCAATACATAAACGGCAACCCGGTACTGCTTCTCGACGCGCTTCGGGGATGATTTCACCGCACTCTTCACACTCTTGGGCGGATGGCGCGGCGGATTCTTGTTCCCTTTGGCGCAACAGCCAGAATTCGCGCATTTTTTGCTCTAAGTCGCAGGCTTGGTCAATGATGTCGGTCATGGTGTAGCTTTCCCTTCTTCATCGCCTTTGAGGCAGGCTGACAAAGCGTCGCGATAGAGGCGGCATTGTTCAAACGCCGAGCGATAGGCAATCAAGGCGCGAACCATGTCCGCATTGGTTGTAATCTCTTCGGGCGGGTAGGCTTCACACTTCGGCACCGGCGGGCATGACTCGGCAGCCTGTACAGATACCGGCGGATTATGGGTGCAGGCAGTAAGGGCAATGGCTGCGACGAGAACAGAGAGACGTTTCATGTTTTATCTTTCATAGTTTGATGTTTAAAAGGGCGCAATCATGCGCCCCGCTGTTATTTTTTATTGATGGTTTTGGCTACATCTTCGGGCAGTTTTTCAGACGACCATTCATGATGCTTAGTCAGTGCTGCTTCGACTTGGCTGTTTTTTTCAGCCTGCACCTTCATGATTTGGTTTACCTGCTCTTGCAAGCTTTGGGCGCGGGCTTTATAAATCCTGATTGTTGCGTCTTTTGATTTGATGGCGGCTTCCTGCGCGGCGACTGTTTGTGTCAGTGCCTTATTGCTTTTTCGCATGTACATCAAGCCATATCCGAGGACGGCAACGGTCAGGATATAAGACACGACAACAACAATAGCTGTTTTCATATCATCTCCCTTTCTAGGCTTCGCTCACGCCTGCTGCCGCAGTGCCGGTAACGATGGGCAGGTTATAACGCTCCTCTGACGGGAACGATTTAACCGGCTTACCATCAACCAATTTAGACGGCCAGTAGCAGCCATCGATGTCGGCGGCGTTAAACGGCACGATTGATACGGCATTGCCCTGATTACCGCCCCATCCCATAATCTGCCCTTTGGCGTTTTTGCCGCCAACGAAAAACACATGGCCGCCGCCTTTGCGGGATTTCACGGCGATACAGCCATAGGCAGGTTTAGAAAGCTTGGTTAGACCTGCTTCAGACCATGCCTTTGCACGATACCAATCCTTGATGACGGCGCGCCCGCTTTTGCCGAGACAGTACCCGACAAACAGACCGCACCAAGGCGTCTCGTCGTCTGCGTACCACGCTTTTGCAGCATTGGGAAAGTTTCCCATCTCTTTGAGCCAAGACTGGATAATCGGGTTATGTTTCGCACCGACGATTTCTCTTAATCCGAGGTGCCGGCGGGCTTCCGCCATCCAAGGCAATTCAGTCATATTTTTTCCTTTAATTGTGTGTTTCAGATGTTGTCCGACCTTCTTGCATCAGGTTTTTCGATGACTGGCTTACCGCCTGTCGTTTCAAAAATCCTTGATTTGCGGCGATAGGTCGGGTTTTTTTCGGGTTAATTTTGCTGACGTTTCCGCCGCTCCATAACACTGCACCCGTGTGCAGGGCGAGACCGAAAATCAGTAGCCATGTTGTGAGAGATTCGATGGCAAAGGCGGCGGCCAGTGCGAGACTGCAAAACCACACGATAGACAGATAGGCGATTGCCGCACTCAACGGCTTATGCGTCTTGCCGCGCGCGTCAAACATGATGATTCTCAGGGCAGCGGTCAGGGATAAAGCAATGATGGCGGTGGTTTGGACGGTATTCATACCTCTTTTTCCTCTTCCAATTCCGTGTTTTTCAGACGACCTTGGTCAATCAGGCGCATGATTCGCTGCAATCCCAATACCAAACCGGCAGAAAAGAGGGCGGCAGCAGTAAAGCTATTGATGTGTAACTCATCGCCCGGGAGCAGCCAGTTAACAATGTCTTCCGCTCCGTCGTAACCAAAAATACCGCCAACAAAGGACACGGCAAACAACCAAGCCTTATTGATCGGACGTTCTGCCTTTTGGCTTAGGACAAACAGGGATGCGCCGATTAGCGCGCCGAACGCGACGGAGGCGTGGACGTGGTAGCTTCCGATGACGATAACGGCGGCATTGACGGCGGTGGTGGTTTTATCGTGGGTCATAACGTTTCAATCCCATAGGTTCAGGGTGGATTTTTCTTGTATTTCTTCGTTTTGCGCGGCTTCGTGCAGCCTTATTTTTATGCCGGCGGGCAGCAGGGCAGGGTGGGCGGACAAGCCGTAATTCGCGGTCAGGATGCGCTCGGTATGCCTTGCTGATGTGCCATAGTGCCGCCATGCGATATTTGCGACGGTGTCGCCTTCTTGCGTTATGTATTCCATTTCAGATTAATTCTGCATCGCAGCGTCTTTCGCCCATGACGGCGGCGGTCGCGTAGTGGGCTTCGCGACGGTAGTCCTCCGCCTGACTTTGCTTCATTTCGGCACGTTCGCCCGCTTTCCCTGATGGTTCCGTATCCGCGTATTTTTCCAACAGTAGGGATTTGGCATAGCAATAGACGGCGCGGCGGTAGTGGATGGTTTTCACGGACTCGCCGTTGATAACGTCGTCTGAATCGCCAGTTTCGGCAAGCGTGGATTTGCCTACCTGAACGGCTGAAATACGGTATTTTTTAAGCTGTCCGTTGACATGTGCGACGGCTTCAAGGGCAGCGTGATATACGCGCGAACTGGATATGTTCGCCTCTATCCGCATGACTTCGCGGAAGTTTGTTAAGTCAATAACGGGAAAAAACGGAATGCTTCGGATTTCGGATTGGTCGAATTCCTGCCGCCCTTGGTCGGGGTTATCGGCGAAAACCATCGTCATGTTTTGTATCCATACTGAATAAGCCCGCCCGATGTTCAGGCGGGCTTCGGAATAGAGGCGCAGAGGCTTTTACGGATAAGGCCGTCCGCGATTAATCGGGAGGACTTTCCGCAGGCTTGCGCCCGGCGGGGGGAAGATTTCAGCTTTCAAGCTGTTTTTTGAGTGCGGCAATACGGGATTTGACGCCGATTTTGTCGGAATACTGCAAAGCGGATTCGTAGTAGCCTACGGCACCCTGCACGTCTCCGACTTCTTCGGCGCGCTCGCCACATGCTTTGAAAAATTTGGCACGAACTATGTCCGTCAGATTAATTGTGTGCATGCCTGTCTCGTCATCCGTACTGCTCAAGAGCGCGAGTAATTCAGCATGATTTTCGGGACTTAAATCGGCACCGGTGGCAAATTGCTCTGCCAACTCTTCGACCAACAGGTCAGGCAAGTCGCGGCGGTAGTCGTCTTGCACCTTCATATCATGCTTGATGGCAAACAGGATGTACGGCACGGCAGTATCGAGGTCGCCAATGTCAATCAGCCACAAAAGTGCAGTGGTAAAGACAGGGTCTGATTCAGACGGCGCTCCTGCTTGGTACACGTCTTCGAGCCACGGCAGATATTTCAAAATCATGCCTTTTTTGGCTTGGACTTTATCGGAAACCGCTTTGATTTGGCTCAATACGGCACGGTCGGCGTTGAGGGTAGCCAGCAAGCGTCGGTACGGTTCGGCGGCATTGATGTCCTCTCCGTTTTGCGCGGCTTGCTCGGCCAAAACTTGTTGTTTATGTGCTTGGGCGGGTGTCATTATTTTTCTTTCTGTGATGTCGTCTGAAACTCAATCGCCGCAACCCATACGGGGTGAAGCTCGTTTCAGACGACCTTTGATACAGTCAGACGATTTGCGCCTGATTGCTATTTGGCGATTTTGATGTTTTCCACCAAAGCCGCTGCGCCATACTCTTCGACGACATAGCAGATGTTTTCCGATTGGTAGTCTGCGATGCGGTCAAATTCAGGCTCGTCCACCAATTGGCGGCGGTGGCCGCCTTTGTGGAAGTAAATCGACAGATTTTCCAGCGGCGTAACCAGCAGGGTATTTTTCGGGAAATATGGCACGGTAACGACCGGCAGACCGCCCAAGCGTTTTTCGCTCATGATGATGTCGGCTGGACGCAGCTCACTTGCCTTATTACCTGCTTCTTTGATGACTGCGAAGTATTTTTCAGACAACAAAGATTGATGGCAGATAACAGTCATGCCCGGCATATCGTGGAACTCTTCGTCAATCAGGTTTTCCATCACGTCGGTAACGAGATGGTCGATTGAGGTGTACGGTTTACCTGTACCGATTTCAATTGCATTCGCAGTTCCACCCATGACGTTTGTCGCTGCATTTTCGCGCAGGTGTTGCAACCAGCCTTTTTGTACATCCTGCAAGAGCGGGTTACTTGCAAAGTTGGTGGTCGCAGCGGCAGACGTGCCGTTGAAGCCGATGGCAATCAGGCTTAACGCTTTGGATTTGACGAGCTGGTTATTAATCAGCTTGACGTATTCGGGGTGGGCGCTCCAAGAGTCCATATCGTCATAGCTGACTTGAGTGTCAAAATTGACTTTTTTGCACAAATACTGGCGGTCGGTCAGGTTGTGATATGGCTTGGGTTGGCGGCGAACGCTGCCGTCGCCGTTTTTTGTATCGGTACGAGAGGCGTTCAAACCAGTCGATAAACCGATGATGGAACCGGCAATTTCGGTTTTGCTGATAATGTTGATTTTCTGCAAGAAAGTAGATTGCAGACGTACCGCTTCGCGCATTTTTTGAGATACGGCGGGCTGTACGTTGAATTGTCGCGCAATACCTGCGGCGGTTGTGCCGTTGGCTTTTGCGACGGCATTGATGTATTGCTGAATGTATGGGTGCATTTTTCGCCTTTACTTGTTATCAATATTCGGAATCTGCGACGGTTGTCGCGCCGGTGTGCGCGGCGGCGGCATTGACAGGAGTCGATTCGACTTTTGCTTTAAATGCCTCGAATTCTTGTCGCAATGCCGCGTAGTCTTCGACGATTTTTCCAGTGATTTGCGCCGATTGCTCCAATTCCTTGTTCAGGGCGGCAATTTCTTGGCTGTAATCGATTTTTTGCGGTTCTTGGCTTGGCTGTTCGGTGGCTGGTTTTTTGCTGAACATTGCGTCATGAATGACGGCAAAAATGCCTTTTTTCTCTGTTTTCGGTTGGTTTTCGGCTTGGGGCATATTTTGACTTTCCATTTGTGTGTATGCGGCGGTGAAATTGGGGTCATCTGGTGCGATTTGTCGGAATTTGAGCATTGTTGTACCCATCGATGCGGGCGAGTCGGTCATCGCTAGACCAACCAAATAGGCTTTGCCGGTATCGCCGAACGGCTTCATCAACTCCATCGACGTGAAGACTTTTTCGCGGTCTTTGATGTAGCCCAGCATTTTTTCAGTCGGGTCGATACGGGCATACAAACGGGTCACGCCGTCAGTCGTTTCGGCTTTGAGTTCGAGGACGTCGCCCAAGCCTGAATAGTCGTTTTTTGGGCTGTATGGGCGGTAGTGTTCGAGATTGATGCGCGCGCCGTACAACTCTGGGTCATAGGCGGCAGCGGCGGCAATCAGGTCGGCGGATTCGATGTTGCGTCCGTCAACGGTTGCGCCTGATTTGCCGATGCAAAACCAGCGGTCGCTAAATTTTTCTTGGGTTGATTTGGAGGATTTATCCATTTTTGCCTGCTTTGGTGTTTGTCCGCTTTATTTTGTCATTTGCGCGGAACGAGGCAAGCAGCAGGGTTTTTTCATGTGATTTTCAAGTCATGCCGAATGGGCGGCGCGGGCGGATTTGCCCGAAAATCGGAAAATTGAAGATATTTTTTGAACTAATGGAAAAACGTCAAAACATCGAAATCGCGCAGAATATAGACCCGCGCCTAGTGGCGCGGTCGCTCTATTGGCAGGGCTGGAAGATTACCGCCATCGGGCGGCATTTGGGGCTGAAGCCCGCCACGGTGCATTCTTGGAAGCAACGGGAAAACTGGGACGGCGGGACGCCGATGCAGCGAGTCGCGTCATCCATCGAAGCGCGCCTAATCCAACTCGTTAACCTGCCCAACAAATCAGACGGCGTTTACAAAGAGATGCGCCAACTTTCCGCACTGATGGTCGGGGAGGGTAAAAGGTCGTCTGAAAAATCGGAAATGCCGAAGGACAACCGCTTTGACGGCGCAGACAAGCCGCCTTTTGACAGCGTGCCGACCATAGACCGCCCGCCGCGTGAACATACCGAGCGCACCGAGCGCAGCCGCACCCGCTCCGTCGAAAAACCGCCGAAAAACTATATCGCGCCGGAGCAACAACAGCGCATGATTGAGATTTTTGAGGAACAATGTTTCGATTATCAGCGGTATTGGGGCGAGATTTACCGGACGCACCGATTCCGTAATATCTTAAAAAGCCGCCAAATCGGCGCGACTTTCTATTTTGCCCGCGAAGCCTTCTTGACCAGCCTAAAAACGGGCATTAACTCCATTTTCCTATCCGCGTCCCGCGCGCAGGCGTATCAGTTTAAGCAATACATCCTCAACCTCTGCAAGATGGTCGATGTCGAGCTAAAAGGCGGAGATACGATCTCGCTGCATAACGGCGCGGAACTGCATTTTTTAGGCACCAATTCACGGACGGCACAAGGTCGCAACGGCAACTTGTATGTCGACGAATATTTCTGGATTCCCGATTTCGAGCGGTTGCAAACGCTGGCCGAGCCGATGGCGAGTCAAAAGCACCTGAAAACGACCTATTTCTCCACGCCGTCATCCGAAGGCCACCCCGCTTATGGTTTTTGGTCGGGCGCGATGTTTAACGAAGGGCGTCCTAGAAGAGAGCATATCAAGCTCGATTTGAGCCACGCCGCTTTAAAACACGGTCGTCAGGATGCCGACGCGCAATGGCGGCAAATCGTCACGATTCATGATGCGCAGGAATCAGGCTGCAACCTCTTCGATATTAATTACCTTCGCCAGCGCAACTCGCCCGACAAGTTCGCGCAGCTCTTTGAATGTCAATTCGTCCCGGACGGCGAAGGCGTGTTTCATTTTGCCGACCTGCAAGCCTGCGGCGTCGAATCGTGGGATTGGACTTGGTACAAACCTGACATGATGCGTCCCGCTGGGAATATCCCTGTATGGATAGGCTACGACCCGAGCTATACCGGCGACGCGTCCGGCTTGGTGGTCGCTGTTCCGCCGCAACGCAACGGCGAGCCATTCCGAATTTTAGAAACACACATGATTAATGGGGCGGATTTTGAATCTCAGGCAAAAATCATTCGCAGCATGACCGAGAAATTCAACGTTACCAAAATCGTCATCGACGCAAACGGTATCGGCGCGGCGGTGTACGACCTTGTTAAAAAATTCTATCCGCCCGCCATCGGCATGACCTACACACCCGATATTAAAGGGATGATGGTTTTAAAAACGCAGAATCTGCTCAAAAACAAACGTATCGAGTGGGACGCGGGCAAAATCGATTTGCAGATGGCGTTTATGTCCGTCCGCCGCGCAATTACTGCCAGCGGACGAAACATCACTTACGAATCGACGCGCAGCAAAGCCGCCAGTCATGGCGACTTGGCTTGGGCAGCGATGATGTTGTTTTATCAAGAGCCGCTGGACAATGTTGTCAGCGGACGTTTTGAGATTGATAGTTAAAGGATTTTTATGTCTGATTTAAATTCGACAGGCAATGAACCACGCACAGATTTAGAGATTTTCAGTTGGGGCTACGACGAGCGTTTGTCTTGGCTCGGCGCGGCGTGGGAATGCGCCGACAACGGCCATTACTACGAACTGCCCGTCAATCAAGAGGACTTGATCGGATTGCTGCGTGTCGGCGTACATCATTCGTCCGCGCTGCATTGCAAACTAAATGTCTTAACCTCCACCTTTGAGCCGACTGCGCTTTTGAGCCGCGCCGAATTCAAAAAGCTGGCTTTTAATTTCCTAGTCACCGGCAATGGTTATCTGTCGGCGGAGCGCAACCGCTTCGGCAAGGTCTTGGGATTCAAAAACCGCCTGTCCGTCTATATGCGTCGGTCGTCTAAAAAATACGAAAAAGACGGTTACTTCTATCTGCGTTCGCACGTCATCGCGACGGCTGACTTTATCCCAAAATCCGACGTTATCCATCTGATGCAGCCCGATTTGGTGCAGGAAGTTTACGGCATCCCCGAATATTTGGCGGGCTTAAGTTCGGCGGAGCTTAACCGCTCGGCGACGACCTTCCGACGCCGCTACTACGACAACGGCAGCCATGCAGGCTTTATCGTGTACGCAACCGACAACAATATGAATAACGACGATTGGAACAATCTCAAGGACCAATTTAAAAAAGCGCAACGCGAAGGCAATTTCCGCAATGTCTTTTTGCGCTCGCCTGACGGTAAACCTGAAGGTATCAAACTGATTCCGATTTCAGAGGTTGCCGCCAAAGACGATTTCCTTAATATTAAAAACGTGTCCGCCCAAGATATGCTGACGATACATCGCGTCCCACCGTCATTGATGGGGGTCGTCCCGACGGCGGCGGGCGGATTGGGTGATGCCCGAACAGCGGCGGAAGTGTTCGCTGCGAATGAAATCGAGCCGATACAGGCGGCGTTTCTTGAAGCCAACGACGCATTCGGCGCGGAAGTGTTTAGATTTAAGCCGTACACGTTGGCAACAGTTGGGAAATAGGAAAAGGTCGTCTGAAATATTTCAGACGACCTTTTACTTTATTCTATCTCCAATCCATCGCATGACTGGAACTGCCATACTGTTTCCGATTGCCATGTATCTTTGTGTATCTGGGCATTGTTCTACGGTCTTGTTGCGCCAAGGAATCTTTGTGTAGTTATCTGGGAATCCTTGCAGCCTTTCGCATTCAATTGGAGTTAGTTTTCGTACTTTTGGATAATTTATAATGCAATTTCCGTTACAAATTTGGTCTGAGTTAACGCCCCATCTAGTGCTTAACGTTGCTCCAATTTTTGAAACTAATAAAGTTTCACTACCACCAGACAGCGCGCCACCTGTTCTTTTTACTGTGCCGCCGACATCGGATTCTCGATATGTTCCAAAGCTGCTTTCAATAAAGGCGGAAGATTCTTCTTCCGATGTTTCGCCCTTTTTAAAATCCCTGCTTTCGCCCGGTTGCTCAAATAGTATTTCGGCGACACGTCTGTTTCGACTACCTGCCACAAGGAACACTCTTCGGCGGCGTTGGGGGACTCCGAAATATTGGGCATCCAAGATTCGCCATGCGATTTCGCACTCGTCCGAACGCACAATACCTGCACCCGTCCATCTGCCCCTTGTTGGGACAAGCTCTTTGGACTCGCCAAGCAAAGCTGCCAAAAAACATCCGAAGGCGTTGTCTCGTGTTGATAAAACGCCGGGGACGTTTTCCCACAGTACAACTGCGTCGGGCAGTCCGTAGCGTCTTCGAATAGTGTTAATTGCATTTAAAATCCTTACAAAAACAAGCGTCAGGTTTCCGCGTTCGTCATTTAGGCTGTTTCTTAAGCCGGCAACCGAAAAAGCCTGGCAAGGTGTCCCGCCGACCAAAATATCAGGTGCTTCAATTTCGCCTGACAAAATCCGCTCCGGTAACGTCGTCATGTCGCCATAGTTCGGGACGCTTGGGTAGTGGTGTGCCAAGACGGCGCATTGGAATGGCTCTATTTCCGAGAACCATGCCGGTTCAAATCCCATCCCCTGCCACGCTACGGATACCGCTTCAATTCCGCTGCAAACGCTGCCGTACCTCAAAACCATTTATTAATCCTTGTATAAATACTCGTCCCGCATTCTGATTACTTCCTCCCGCTTGTAGAGGTTGTCCCGTCCCACCAACTTCGGCTGCGGTATCAGCCCCGCCCGGCGGCGCGCCCAAATGGTTGTCGTGGACGGCGGCTTTTTGCCCGGGATCGTCCATAGTTTCTTCACTTCATCTAGGGTAATGTATTCGCCCATTTTTATTCCTTTCCGGTTGGTCAGTTTCGATTAATCAATTTTTTATTCATTGCCAGCGACGCTTCACGGGCGGCGCGGGCGGATTCGAGGACGCTTTCGACGGTGTCGTATTGCGGTTTTTCGTAGCGGACCGTCTTCGCGCGGATATTGGCTTCGTCGGCGGCTCTGATGGCGGCGAAGTCAAAAACAGGTTCTTTCGGGGTCAGTCCACTGACGAGCGGACGGCGCAGTTTCTCGATGCCGTGGATGTATTCGCGGTAGTTTCGCTGTTCTTTTCGGGCGGCTTCGCCACGGATCGCGGTATCTTTCGCCGCTTCCTCGATTTTTTCGCGTGTTTCGCGGCTCATGTATCCCAGCTCTTCGATGCTGGCCATATCAATCATGTCTTTTTGATATTCGTTTTCCAGTTCCGGGCTTAATCCGGCGTTTGCCAAACCGACGGCGTTTTGCACCGAAAAACCGTGTTTCCAAATAAGCCATTCTGCGGCTTCGGTTTTTTCAAGGTCGGTCAGGGTTGCGGCGGCTGGACGTCTGCTTAATTTTTGTGCAGATTCGGGGTCGAATTTCATTTTCGTAGAGTTATTGACACAAGTCCAAGCGGCGGCGGTGCCGCCGTTTTTTTTCAAAACCCACGAATGGACGCGCGAAATTTCGACGCGTCCGGTGGCTTTTTCGTAAACGCCCATGATGCGGTCAGCAGGGATTTCGCCGTAGCAGTTCGGCTCTTTCGCCTCTTCGCGGTACAGTCCGAGACGGACGTTTTTGCGCGATACGGACTCGCCGCCCAAAAGGACGGTAAAACGCATCCAGTCGCCCATGTCGGCAGCCTGTTGGGCGAGCATTAAAAGGTCGTCCGAAGCGTCTGGGTTGATTCGGCGCAGTTCGCGCCAGATGGTAACGGGGCAGCCGCCGATTTGCTGGAACTGGCGGATACCGTGATGACTTGCCCATGCGTCCACGCGGACGGCGGTTTCCGCCATGCTCAACAGCGCGTCAGACTCATAGTCAACGCCCAAGCCTTCGCCGCTTTGACTTTTACCGTCGATGTTTTTGGCGATATATTTGGCGATATAACCGGCAGCCGAGCCGCGCGCCCAGTTGATGGCTTCAAAGTCAACGCGGGCAGAGGCGGGGGTTTCCTTCCAAAATTTAAAATATTTGGATGCCCAGAATTTCGCCTCGGTTTTCAGACCGGCGCGGATGGCGGCGAGCGTAGGCGCGCTGCCTTGTTCTTCACGGATTTTCGATTGGATTCGGCGGGCTTCCGCGTCCGCTTCTTTTGCCGTCGCCAAGTATTTCAAACCCAGCTCTTCGCGGTTTTCACGACAGGCGTGTTTCGCCACGACGCGGCGGAAGGTAAGGCGGTGTTGCTCTTCCATGAAGACAAGCCCGTGCCAGTGCGGCGTACCGTCGTGATGCGGCTCGGCAACGCGGAAGCCGTAGATTTTGATTTTCAGGCGACCTAATTCCGCATTGATACGACCCCATACTTTATTCAAGTAAGCCTGCGCCTGCGACGGCGTTTCTCCGCTGAATTTCTCGTTCGGCTTGCCGAAGTGGTGCATACGGTGCATACGGGACGGGCAGGTAATCGTAAAGAATTCGCCGACGTGGTTTTTCAGGCGGGCGATTTCCTCGAAGCCGCGAATACGCACCATCAATTCGGCGCGGCGCAGGGCGGGATTGGATACAGAGACTTCAGACAAAGCCTCGAGCGTGAACTCTTGCCCCAGCTCATTAATCGCAATCATGGTTTGCAGCATGGCAAGATTGCGACGCTTTTGCGCCAAACGGCGGAATACCGCTTCATCAGAGGCATAAAGTCCCGTTTTGCGGGACACAAAGCCAGCCTCGCGGCGGTAGCGTTCGGCGGCGCGCGCGAAAATGCGGCGAAGCTGTCGACGCCAAAACTTCGGAGCTTTCAGACGAGCCTCAATCGCTTCGGGGATTTTGTCCTTGAATACTTTTTTGGTATCGATGCCGTATTCGGAAGCAGCATAATGGATCAGACCGGCGAGACTCCAGCCGATACGTTTCTTGAAATAAATATCTTTGGCGGCAGCCTCGGCGAGGACACGGATGTCGTCGTCCGAAGCGTCCAAACCTGCCGAACGGACGGCAGGCGGCAGAATGGTCAGATTGTCGAGCAAGGTTTTCAGACCGTCTTCGGCGCGGACACGCGCGGCGGCGGGCTGAATGCCGCTGTCCAACTGACGGACGACTAAATCGGTAAAGAACGAGCGCGCTTTTGACGCTTCGGCAGGTTTCAGGCTTTCAAATCCCTCACGCAACACGGGCGGAATCAGCAAAAAGGCTTTGGCGGCGTAGTCTTGCTGCGCCGCCTTGCCTTTAATAACGTTATTGCTGATATTGCCCATGATTTTTTCCTGTAAAAGGTCGTCTGAAATACCCGTCTGTCCGAGTAGTCAAGCGTCTGTCCGCTTTGTCTTTGCTCCGTTAGAATGGAAGCTCCTAAACAACCTTCCCGGAGAAATGAAATGAAGCTCAATCGCGAACTTCAAAGAAAAATATTGTCTGTCCTGACAGAGTGCTTCCCCCAAGACCCTCCACCAAATTTCCTTCATACCTTACGCGCCGAATACGGCGAGGATGAAACAGACGGCAATCTGATGTATTTGGAAATGCACGGACTGGTCAACTTCAAACTTACCCGCTTCTTAAGCGGGGCGTATTCCATCGATTATGTGAAACCGACCGAAAAGGCTTTTGATTTCCTTGCCGAAGACGGCGGTCTTTCTGCGGTTTTAGGGGTAGTTACGGTCAGGCTGGATGCGGAAACCCTGCGGGAACTGGTCGCCCTGAAAATAGATAAGGCAGACATTCCGACCGGTCAAAAAGAAACACTGCTTAAAATTATTCGCTCTCTGCCGGAGGAGGGGTTAAAGCGGTTATCGTCCCGATTGATTGAGTTCGCTTTGGACAAGGGCGCGGATTTAGTGAAACTGCTTGATATATCCGGCGGCCTCTAATTGTTGCCAGGTGGCGAAATCGGATACTTCCAACTTCGCCCAACTCCATATCAAATTCTTCAACCATGCGGTCTGAACATTCAGGCTCGGATACCATCAGTCGATTACCGGTATCGCACCATATGTACTGGTCGGTTTCATATATCTGCATGGTTTCATCTCAATGCTTAAAATAGTCCTGAATTCTTTCTTCGATTTCCGCGTCCAGCTTTTTCTGCTCGATTTTGTAATCTACATAGAGCCAAGCAGCGAGCGCGGCGGCGAAAACAATGCCGATGACTGCGATGATGCTCATTGCCCCACCTCCTGAGGAATTTCAGCGTCGCCGCCCATGTGGTCGAATGTCGGCGATTCGTAAGCGCGTACAACGTCCGTTTCAGGCAGCGTTTGCGGCGGATTCGGTATGTTTCCGTGTGTCGAACCGAGCATAAAAGACGAGGCGGCGAGCATCAGGGCGAGGATGATGTAGCGGATTTTGATTTTCATGATATTTCCTTGTCGGGTCGGGTTCAGGCAGCCTTAAGGTCGTCTGAAACAGGGTTTACTTTCATTTTTCTGCCGGCGTAGGCGGCGCGGGCTATTTTTTCGTCGATGGCTTCAAGCTGTCGGGAGGCTTCGGAAAGCTGGAGAATCGGCAAGCCCAAGCTGTACACTACGTTTTGCTGATTCAGCATATTGCTCAGTCGGGCGATTTCCTTTATCAACTTCTGACTGTCTTCCAGAGCCTTGCTTTGCTCCGGCGTAACCAGCCAACTTCTGACGACTTCCGCATCGTTGTAAGCCGCCAATGGCTGACGGCCTGCATTTCGTTCCAAGAGCGCGTCGCGCTCCAAGCCGTTCATGATTTTTGCGTTTTTGGTTTTACTGCTTGCCAACGTTTCACCGATATTTCGAATTGCATAAGCATGGGCTTTAGTCTTGAAAAGACGCGACTGCCGCCCTGAGAATCCCCATTTCGGGACGATTTCGCCGTTCATTTTTCTTTCCCTTTACAACAAATTTTTCTGACTGCTTTCGCCGTGTTGTTCCCGGATTTCATCCGCCGTCATCTGCGGCGGTATCAAGGCGGGATTTTGATGCAGCGGACTGGGCGGGGAGATGGTTTTGATGACTTCCGTCGCCGCCACGCCCGACCAACCGCATGAAGCATTCAAGCATTGCACCGAGCTATAACGGACGCGGTCTGTCATCTTCCGACTCGCCGTTACCTTGCAGCGGCTGCCGCAGCAAGGGCAGGTAATCTGTACCCGCATATTTCCGTGTTCCGCCTTACTGATGTTGCGTTGCGTCATTTTCGCTACTCCGTTTCAGGTCTGCCGATGCCGCCTCAAACGCACGCAGATACATTTCCGCGTATTCCAGCGCAGCCTCGGCGGCGAATGCAGACAAAGACTTGCCGGAGGCAAAGGCAGCCTGCTCGAGTAAATCCAACTCTTCGCCGTAGGCTTCGATTTCAATCACGCCGAACGGCGCGCGCGGCGCGGCGGGATACACATCGGCGGCGCGATGGTCTTCGATTTTGTGAATACAGTATTGGCACATGACGTTTCCTTTTTGGTTGATGCCGACTGTCCGGCGGGTCAAGCGTCTTTCCGCTTTGTCATCACTCACGTTACAATGTCATTTCCAGTAACCGTAAACGGAGAAACTATGTTTGAAGAAGAATTCAATTCATTACTTGATGATGAAAACGAGCTATATCAGCTCTTTATCGAACACCATCAATATCAGATCGCTTTGTCGGCAGCCCTGACGGTTTTAAAAAAGTATCCTCTCGGGCTTAATCCAATGCGTGGGCTGCTGATTCTTCAACAGTCCCGCTCACAAGGCGACATTGCCGAACTTATACAGAAGACGATCGACGACTTGGACAACGGACTGTTCGACCTATCTTCGCCAATTCCTCAATAGTCATTGATTTGCCGATTTCGGCAATCATCTTTAATGTCTTTTCCATCTGCCCGCGTCGTGCGGGCTTTTTCATTGCTTTCATTTTTCTGTTCCTTAATTCAGGTTGGGTGGTGTTGATTTTTTCCGTTAAAATCCGATTCGCATTGTTAAAATTTCAACGGAGAAACATCATGACTATCGAATCTCAATTACAAGCCGCACAGAATCAGATTGATATACTTCAGAATCAGATTGCCGAGCTTGAAGGACTAGAGCTTCTAAACGCTGCATTTCTTGAATACATTTGGCGCGACTGTGGAGGGAATTCAGCGTCCATACGCTCAGCCGTCGCGCCTTTGATTCAATCTGACGAAGCTCGGGATTTTCTTCTGGACGAGCCGTTTTATCTTGATGAAGACCAACAGGCGGCTCAGGCTCTCGAGTGGCTGGATACCCTTCTGTCTTTTCGTCCAGACGGGAAATAGCCCATTCTTGAACTTCATCAATCAGCCCCTTGCGGACTTCGTCCGACGCATTCGCAGCCATTGCCGCATATGCCATCAGGTAGCGCAGTTCGCTTATACTGATTTCGATGATTCCCGACTTTTCCTGCCCGCTTCGTGCGGGCTTTTTCATTGCTGTCATCTTTCTGCTCCTTGATTGGGTTGATGTCGTCTATAATTTGTTTTCCTATTCATCATCTTTGGGATAAACAAATGCCTAAAAAATACAATGTGGACGAACTTATTGCGCTTCAGCAGGAAATTCTTGGTTTGCTTGCTCGTTTTGACGAATATCCATACGATCCTGCTGGTCGTCTAATAATGCTTCGAGGCATCGAAGAGTTTGATCTGCGTGAGCCTCAAAAGCCGCGCGTGATAAAGAATTTGGCTCTGACCATGCCTGAGGTGCGAGATGTGCTAAAAGAGCTTGCTGCAAAAAAAGGCATTTCCTTATAGTTTCCCTATCTCCCTTTTCGGCAGCACCGACCATTACGCTATATACCGCCCAAAAGTCCTTCCATTCGAAACCCCGAATCGCCTGCTCTGCGGGCGGTTTTTGCTCTTCAGTCATTTTTCTGCTCCTTGATTGGGGTTGATGCCGTCTGAAATTTGGCGGGCGGTAACTCGTCCTTCGGTCAGGTCTTCGATTTTGAGTGCGTGGCGGACATCCATGCCGCCGCCGTTTTTCCATTTCACTACGCTTGGTTGTGATACTCCTACCGCTCTTGCCAATCGTGTGGCACTGCCGAAATACTCAGCCGCTTTCTCGATCGCTTCATTCATTTTTCGTCTCTTTGTTTACCTTAGATAACTTAATTATACCCAAGATAAAACGTAAGGCAATACCCAAAGTATATTACTTTTGGTATATATTTATACTCGATTGTTTTTAAAAGGTAGATTTTTTATGTCTAGGGTGTCGCGCGTGAAAACGCTTATTTCAGAAATGTATGACGGCAAACAAAAGAATTTTGCAGATGCCATAGGAAAAAAACCTGCACAAGTCAGTCATTGGATTACCGGAGTGAAACCAATAGGCGATGCAATCGCTTCTCAAATTGAAACTTCTTTAAATTTACCAAGGGGCTGGCTTGATAGTAGAGAAAATATACCTGAAATAATAAGGTCGTCTGAAACCCTTTCAGACGACCCTTCAGACGACTTGGTGCGTCTTGACCTTTTCGACGTATCCGCCAGTTGCGGACACGGCAGGCTCAACCCCGATTGCCCTGTGCTGCTGCACTCGCTCGAAATCCCCAAAGCCGCACTCAAAGACCTGCTCGGCACAGACAACCTCAAAGGCGTGAAGCTGCTCGCCCCCGACGGCGACAGCATGGAGCCGACCATTCCCAAAAAATCCATCACCCTCATCCGCACCGACATCGATACCTTCGAAACCGGCGGCGTCTATCTCTTCACCTTCCAAGGCTACACCTACCTCAAACGCCTCTCGCGCGGCAAAGCCGGCGTCATCCACGTCATCAGCGACAACCCCGTGTACAGCAAATCCGACTTCGTCATCGAGCCCGACGAATTCGGCGAGCTGACCGTACACGGCAAATTCTGGAAAGTCCTGCCGCTGGATTTCCGGGATATTTGAAAAAGGAATAATCATGACAAACAACTTTAAAAACCAAGCCGCCGAATTTGCCGCCCGACATCGTGCGCTTTTATCTGCCATCCTCTACATCGGATGGTCAAAGACGGGCAAACTGGACTGGCGTGAACGGCGCGAAGTCGAAGACTGGATGCTGCGCTGCCTGAATATAGACACGCTATCCGCCCAAATCGAAGCCAGGAATGCGGAAGATACCGTCGCCGCATTTGTCGCCGCCGTCAAAAAATCCGAAACCGCCCAAAATCCCGCACCGGAAAAACCTGAATCGGTCAAACAGGCTGAAAAGCTGCTCGCCGACCGCGAACAGCAGATAAAAAAACACTACCCTGCATTAAAGGACATCCTTAACAGACTGCCCGCAGCAACCACACTGGCAGAATTTGAAGCACTGCTGCATCAAGCCAAAGCCCAATCACCCAACCTGCTGGAAGAAGCACTTGCCGTATCGGGCAGCGTTGCCATTGCCACGATTGGCGATATATTCCCCGCCCGCTCCGCCATCGGAAAAATGAAAGATGTCTGGGGCGGCTGGGTTACTTTATCCGACGGAAGGCGTTTTTAAATGACTAAAAAATCAGACTTCGCCATTCTGCCCGTGGGCGGCAGCTTCGAGATGGACTATATCAACACAGACGGCATATCCAGCCGCCGCATCATCGACGTGCGCGCCTTCGCGCTCGACAGCGACGGCTATATCCGCGCGTTCTGCCATGCACGGAAAATGGTCAGGACATTCAAATACAGCGGCATCATCGGACTGGTGGACTTGGAGACGGGCGAAGTAGTCAAGCCCGAACATTTCCTCCGACATCTCAAGGCGCGTTACGACCGCGCACCGGAGCGTCAGATGGATTTTTTTGTGCGAGACATGAAGCCAATTGTGGATGTGTTGGTCTATATCGCCTACTGCGATGGGAGATATGCGCCGTCCGAACAGCGGTATATCGCGCAATGGCTGACGGACAAATCGGAAATGGGCGATGATTTCCTTGCTTATTCGCTTGGCGTCATGAAGTCTTGGGCCGTGCCGGATTCTATGGATTTTTCTTTTGCCATCCGTGCCATTAACCAGCGTTTCCCCGAATGGAGGGAGGCGGTTTTGGAATATGCCGGCGGTGTTGCCAAGGCGGACAGAAAGGTAACTGCGGAGGAAACGGATCATTTGGCAAAATTGGAAAGGTTGTTTGGGGTAGTGGCATGAACATCAACAACAACCCGCTATACCGCACCGAAACCATCGAAAACGACAAGCTGGAAAAACTAACCATCTGCGGCAAAGTCCGCGGCGCATGGCATTTGTCGGGATTTTGAGACAAGCGGCAGGGTGGCTACCCAATCCGAGTTACCTGAAATCGTACTCTGTCGTCAGCCCGAACGAATTCAGCGGTTTGACGGTACACGGTAAATTTTGAAGGGTTTTGCCGCTGGATTTTCGGAATATTTATGATTTGACAATGGTAAAAAAACAATTGTAATTAACTTAAAAGTTAACTATTATGGCGGAATTGATTTATAAGGGTTTGGTGTTCGACTGCGTCTTGTCTGACGAAGCTGTCGAACAAATCGGATTCGACGGGGAAAACCTGCCGGAGCGTATTTGCGGTGAAGACTCGGAAGAGCTTTGGGTTCGCATCATCCGTTATTGCGATGGTGAAAAGCTGATAGAGCCATTCGAACTCAACCACGAAGGAGACCCTTTCTGGGCAGTCAAAACCGCCCGACCCGAAAGCCTGCGGGCTTATTTTTGGCATGACGGTGACTATATGGTCATCAGCCATTTCATCAAGAAAACCACTCAAAAACTTACCCGTGAAGACCATCATAAAATGCGCTTGATTATGGATTCTTACAATCGTAATGGAGGCTTTTGATATGAATATGCCGATACTCAATAAATTGCTCGGACGTTTCGACTTCCGCAAAAAACATAACCGTACCGACTTGAATATCCAAGCTGTTGACCAGCTGCGCGAAGCCATGGAAAGCAAAGGAATCAGACAGAAAGATATTGCGGAAAAGCTGGGTATTTCTCCCGCTGCGGTATCTAAAACGCTGTCGATGTCTGAAAAAAATCTTGAATTGAACACCATCGCGGATTTTGCGACGGCTATGGAACTGCGTTTTTCTTTGTCCCTTGCTCCTGATCCGCACTGCGCCGATAAACACGCCGCTATCAAAAAAGAGCTTGAGCATTTCAGTTACAGTAGTAAAGCTGTGCTTATCAATATCCCTCTAGATGTCGATACCATTCGAGATATTAATACCCTTCAAAATATCAACACCCTTCTAGATATTAATACCCTGCGAGATGATAAGGAGCAACTCAAATTCGGCGAATTTAGGGAAATTTCGGTCTCTTTGAAAGCGGAGGGTGTATGAAAATCATTCTGACCGACATCGCGCCGTTAAATCTGAATATTGACACTGGCGGTTTGCGTGCCGTCCCCGTCTCCGGCGATGCGCCGATTTTGAATGTTGAAGAACGCCTTGAACTTCAGGCTGACGGCTTCAGGGTGGCAGTCAATGCCCCTGCTATCGAAGTCAGATGTTTGGCGGTCTATCAATATCTGTCCAAATCAGACGAAGCCATACGACCTTTAATTGATATTAATATGTCTTACTTGGCGGCTTTTGATGTGATTTCCGATCCCCCTGTGGATTTGACTGAAATGGGAAGCAATCCGGAAAAAATGCGGATTTTGCTCGACTTTACCGAACAAGCCGTCCGTTTCAAAATCAGCACTATCCTGAATCAGTTCGGTATCCGCACCCGCTATCCTTTGGCGGCTTTCGAGGTCAATTTATAGTTTTTATTCTTAAAACAATAAAAGGTCGTCTGAAATATTTCAGGCGACCTTTCTGATAAGGGTGTACGTCTTAATTTGGTATTTGTCGGGATTTTGAGACAAGCGGCGGGGCGGCTGCTTGCGGAATATAACTAAAAAGATATATTATGCAACTTATTGTTCACGATCATGCGGAAGCGGATTTGGAACGCCTTTTCGAGAGTAAGGAGGAGGCGGTCGGTTATATCGATAGTGTGATTGCGCTTATCGATGATACGCCTGCGCTTTTTGACAAGCTCTTTTCTGAAAGCTACTGCCGCGATTACGATCAGCCCATCGGGCTTTTGGGCATGGAATGCAAACGTGTGGCGGCATTATGGAGTGCGGATATACGCGTGATGCGGCTACGGCTCGATGAGGAATCTGCGCTTTCGCTGCGTATTTTGTACTGCGTTCGAAATGAGATGCAGCCGAACCGGACGTTTATCCGGAAAATCTATATTTTGGCGGTTGCCGACAAATCCGAGGGCTTCGATTATCAGCCCGATCATCCGATTATGCGGAGAATCCAAAATGACTATGCAAAAATCGAATATTGAAAATTGGACTGCCTTCGGGGCGGTCTGTCTGTTTACGGCTTCTGCGGTGTCTTTTTCCGCACCTGCCGCTGCTGTGACTGTCAGAACTTCTACGGTATTTGTTGCAGGCAAGCAGGTCTTGCCGCTTTCTGATGCGTCAGATGCCTGCTGCTATGTGGAACGTGTCCGCAAAAATCCGCGCCGTGCTGCTGCGATGGATAGGGCAGGCAAAAAGCTGGCTGCAAGACTTGATGCGGATACTGCTGGAGCGACGTTTGCATCGTTGCGTCTAAAAAACGGCTTGACGCAATCTGCGCTTGCTGAAAAAACGGGGCTTAAACAGTCTTATCTTTCACGCATTGAAAACAACCGCTGTACTTTGAGCAATGATACAGTCGATAAACTGGCTGCGGTATTCGGTATCGGACCTCTTGACGTACGGGCGGCTTTTGACCGTCAGTGGGATTTTGTGGAAGGACTCAAATCATGATGCCTGTATCGCTGCATATTCAATATTGCGACAGTATCATCCGCCATGCGGACGATTTCCGTTACAGCCTGATTGGGATTTATCCGGGGGTCTGCCCGCTGCCGTCGCATAATTTTGTATTGGCTCAATTAAATCTTTCTTTGACTTTCGAGATTCCGACTTCCAGAAAGGATTTGAGCTTTGTTCCTTTGCGCCTGGAGATTCTTAGGGATTCCGATGTTTTGTCAGTATTTGAAATGCCGCCTGTCGGCAATGCTCCTGTAGTATCGGAAAATCCTGAAGTGTTCAGCGGGCTGGTACATCATAGTTTGGATAATCTTCCTGTATCGGTCGGAGATAAAATTTGGGCGAGACTTGTAGTGGGTGATGTTGTGGCAAATGGAAATTCCCTTAAGTTTATCGCTATGTAGGCTGAAATTTTGAAAGGTCGTCTGAATTTTTCAGACGACCTTTTGTTTTGGTCAGGGTTTGGAAACTGCGGCGGCAAAGTTTGGGCTGACTTCGCCTTCGTAGAGGACGATCGGTACGTCTATCAGGCTTTGGAGTTTGACGGCGGTCGTCAGTCCGTTGCCGTCTAGGGTGTGGACGGTTTCTTTTCCGACCCATTTCTCTGCGTCGATTTCGGGTTTGAAGCCTTGCAGGGTTACGGGGCTTTCGGGCGCGATGTCAGGGCGGCCAACGGCTAGGGAAATGTCGAATTCCATTGCGCCGCGTTTTAGTTTTTTGTATGCGGCACGCGCGCCGGTGGCGGCGGTTTTGGGGCTTTGGTAGGTATGGCGCAGGGTTTTGATTTTTTTGCCGGTGGTGTCCGCCTGTTTGATTTCGGTTACTTCTTTGGTGGTGGTTTTGTGGGTTTTGCCGTCTTTGCGCTTGGTCTTGTATTTTTTGGTGGTGGTGACGGTTTTTTTGACGGGGTCGTAGTTGTCTTCGGTGATGACGACTTCGTGTTTTTTCCCCGTCTGCTTGTCGATGTAGTAGGCGCGGACGGCGTTGTAGCTTTCGGTGTTGCTGTATCTGAATGTGTATTGGTCGCCGCTGTTGCGGGTAATCCTGATCGTGGGCAACGGCTGCCCGCTGGCGGTCGTGGCTTCGCCCGATGAAACAAACAGGAGGCGGCCATGTTTGACTGTTGCGATGGCGTCGTAGCGTTCGGCAAGGCGCGACAAGAAGGCGGCGTCGGATTCGTTGCTTTGGTCGATATGGTCGATTTTTTCGTCTTGGTAGGCTTTGCCGATGATTGGTGTGTAGCCGTTGGCGGCGGCAATGGATTCAATGATTTCTTTTAGGCTGGTTTTGTGCCAGCTTTTTTCTTTTGTCTCGGAAAATCGGTCGGATGTGTCGGCGGATTGGGCGGTGATGTGCAGGGTGTCGGGCGCGCCGCTCCAGCTTACTTCGGTTATTTTGTAGCTGCCTTTATCGACAATGCCTGTTTCGATGTAGCCCAGCGCGATGGTTATCTCGGCAGACTTCGGGGGTAGGGCGAGCTTGCCGTCGTGGTCGGACAGGCTGACGGTCAGCTCGTCCGCCTCGAAGCCGCTTTTGTCGGTCAGGCTGATGGAGATGATGCGGGATAGGGCGTCGGTATTGAACGGCTTGCCGTTGATGGACAGCTTGGCAACGGGTGTCAGATGGTTGCCGCCCGTGTCGGTTATGGCGTTAAAGATTTTAACGGCTTGGTCTTTGATGGTGGTCAGGATGGTCATGGCGTTTTGCTTTTCGGTTTAGATGCCTGCGATACGGCGGGCGATGGATACGCCGAGTTGCAGGGCTTTGCCTTTTAATCCGAGCGGGCTGTCGGATACTTTTTTCAATTCGAGGCTGAAACTGATGGCGCGGGCTTTGCTGTCGTGCATGAGCTGACCTCTGTCCTCTTTGATGGACGTGATGACGTATGCGCCCATTATCTGCCCGGTACCCAGTATCAGGTTGTACGGCTTGCCGCGCTCTGCCATGAGGCGGAGCATGGACAGGGAGGTATCGCCGCCTGTGATTTCTGGGCGCAGTTCGGCGGATAGGGTGATGGTTTCTGTATCCGGTCCGATGTATTGCACGGGGTTGATACCGCCGCCGACGGTTGATTGTTCGGGATGCCGCCAGCCGTTTTGACGGCTGATGGTTTGGAACGGGATGGTGCGTAACATAAATGGGAAAAATCCGAGTGTTGCCAGCATTTTTTATCCTTAGTCGTCTTTGAACGCGCTGCGGGCGCGGCGCGCTGCATTGGCGGTCATTTGTTCGATTTGGCGACGGACTTCGCGGGCAATTTCCGCTGCGCTGCTGCTGCCGCCGTTGATGGTGATGTTGATGTTCATGCCGCCACCGCCGCCACGGTTGAAATCTGCGGCAACGGGAACTGCTCCGGCTAGAGCGGGGCGCGGCTCGGGCGCAGAGGATGGCAGGATGCTGCCCAAAGCGGTCAATCCTGCTTTGCGGATTTTGTCGAGTACCCGCCATCCGCCAAAACGTGCGACGTCGCGTTGATTAAAGACGACCTCGCCTTTGTGGACGATACCGGCGGGGGTATTGACGCCGCCCGCGCCGGTATAACCGCCCGTCGAATAGCCTTTGTTTGGGATGGATGTACCCAAGCCGTAGCCTGATGCGCTGCCGCCCGGAGCGGTCGGGGCTTTTGTGGAAAAGGCTTTTTTTACCCATTCATACGCACCCATCGCGGCGGATTTGAGGGCATTCAAAGGGGCAAGGGCTACCTGCGCCGCCTGTGCAATCGGATTTTCTCCGCCGAATACCTTTTTGAGCCATTCCCAGCCGGTGATGAAGGCCGCTGTTAATGTATTCCACTTGGTGTAAACGAGATAGATGATGCCGACTATGGCAGTCAGCGCAAGGCCTATGGGATTTAATGTCATGAAACGTAGGGCAATGCCTAATACTTTAAGAATACTCATGCCGAATCCGCCAAAGGCAATGCGGGCGGCGGCAAAGGGGACGGCAACTGCGGCAATAACTGCGGCCAGCCCTGCTAAGGCAGTCATTGCTGCGGTTGCATAAAATGCGATTTTTCCAAGTTTGGCGGCGGCCTCTGGATTTTTTACCGACCATTCGTTGAACTTATCCAATAAGCCTGAAATGACATTCATGCCGTACTCTAAGCCTGAAAACATACTGCGCCCAAAGCCTGATTCGGTATTGAAGAGCTTATTTTTGAACATCTGCCATTTGGACGACATGGTGTTAACACGAATTTCGAACTCTTTGTCGAGGCTGCCTAAAGCGTCCGGGGAGGTGGCAAGGCGGGTTTGCTCGCGCCAAAGCTCTGTATTAGCGACAAGTTGGGCAAATACGCGGTTATATTCGCCGCCTGCCAAGCCTTTGAGGATGCCTGCTTGTTGCTCTTTCGGCATTTTTTGGACGGCGGCAATGATTTTTTCAAGCGTACCTTGCGCGTCTTCGACCATGCCTTTTTGGACGGATTTTGCGTCCATACCTATGCTTTTCAGGGCTTCCCGTACGGGTTTCATATCAGGCGCGGTACCCAGCCTTGTCATGAGGCTGCCGACGGCCTTTGCTGCCGTACTCGACTCAACGCCCGTACTAATAAGGGCGGAACCCAAGGCAGCAACGTGTTTTTCGCCCATCTTCGCCAAACCCATACTGCCTGATACTTCGTTCATGTAGCTGATGAGCTGGTCGCCTGAAACCAGTGCGTTGTCATCGAGATAGTTCATGACGTTGACTAGTTCAGAAGCGGCTTCTTTGGATAATTTGAAGTTTTGGCGAATGCGCCCCAGCTCTTCGGCAAGAGCCTCCGGATCTGCTGCTTCAAAGGCATTTGCAGCTTTGACGGCTTCGGTCACATAGGCAGCAAGCTCTTGGCGTGGGATATTCATCTTCGCGCCGGCAGTCATCATTTTCATGATTTCGACGGTAGCCATGGGCAATCCATCGCTTAGTTTTTGGACTTCGGTGCGCATTCTGGCGATTTCTGCATGATTGAGGCTGCCATCTGCGTTTTTAAGGCTGCCGACTTGGCGAATCAGTCCCTGCATTGCATCTTCTTCTGACATGGCTGTATTGATGGCATGCCCTGCACCTTGCCTCATGGTGGCAGCCTTGCTACTTGTCCATGATGAGACACCCGATGCAATACCTGCGATGGCGGCGGCCTTGATTCGACTCTGTTGCCGTTTTTCCAGCTTTTCTAAGGCGGTGGACTGCTTTTCGATTTGGGCAGTAGTCTTCTGCATACGGGCGGCAATCTCTGCCTGCTCTTTTTCAAGGTTTTGTCCGGATACGCCAACTTTTTCCATGTGGTCTTTGTAGCGTTTTAGCTGCGCGGATTGTTTTTCGTATTCGTTATTCAGCCTTTCTCCTTCACGGGTCAGCTTTTTGAGTTCTGCCGCCTGTTTTTTTGTGGCAACGCCCGTTTTGTCGATTTCGGCAGTAAGACGGCTTGTGGCGGCAGAATTACGGATAATTTGCTCATTCAGACGGTTGAAATATTGTTCTGCCTTGCCGATTTTTACCAGTGCGGTTTGGGCGCGCTCGAGATCGCGCATTTCTTTTTTGTTTTTCGCCAATTCGCCCGACAGCCCGCTACTACTTTTTTTAATTCTGTCAAACGTTTTGCTTGCTTTGTCGGCGGCTTTGAGGATAATATTAATTGTCTTGTCTGTCATGGCTCGAGCTTTAAGATGAAACGGAAAATGAAAAATCAAATCTTGGCGGATTCGGTTTTGAATGCAGTCGATTCTGTCATTTGGTGGTATAGCGCATTATTTTGGCTTTTTGTTGCCGTCATTGCCCTTATGGTATGGATGCTTCCTTGATTATTTTGTCGATTGAAAAGGTCGTCTGAATTGATTTCAGACGACCTTTTTTATTGCCCTGTGTTTTCAGATTGAATTCGGTTTATTTCTTCGGCTTTTGCCGCCCAACTGTTTAACCTGTATAGGTTTTGTTCGGCAAACCAATCAATCGACCCTTTAAATGTGATTGCGCAGAGGGCGAGGGCATCGTCTATTGGGTAGAACTTTTGCTGTTCGCCGTCAACGTCATCCTCCCAAATATCAGGGACGGAATTTATCAGCCGGCTGAAAGTGTCTGCTCGGTAGCGGAATCTTGGAAATAACCCAATTCCGCAAAGGCTTCCTGAATCTCTACTTTCGCTGACGGCGGTGCTGAAAAAAAATCTACGGCGGCGTTGAGGGCTTGCGCGTCCGCCATGCTGAATCCGCCATATTGAGCCATGCCGATTTTTGGCGTACTGATTTTTGAGAGCAGCTTTTGGATTGTTTCTGTGTGCTTGATTTTAATCAGGTCTTGACCTAAGCCCGCCATGTCTTTGGCGAGCGGCTCGCGGAGGGTGTAGGCTGTGCCGTTTGATACGGTTACGATAATGGTGTTGTCCGGGTTGATTTTGATTTTGGGTTCTTGCTGCATTTTTTGCGCCTTTGATTTGATTGTTGTCGGTCGGGCTTTTGCTGCCCGACCTTTGCTTTTTGACGATTACAGACCTAATGCGTTGCGGATGCCGGCGCGAATGTCTTTACCGCCGATGACGAGTTTGTTTGCCATCAGGTCGCATTCGAAAATGACTTCGCCGTCAACTGTTTCTTTCCAGTAGGTCAGGGCGTACTTAAATGTCTGTTCGCCGCCTTCGCCTGCTTTGTCTTCGTTGCGTGTGGTCTCGATGATGCGCCCGCGGGCTTCGCCTACCAATGTTTGATAGGTTTCTTCGTCTTCTTTGTGCAATGCGCCTTGGTAACGCAGCAGGTTGCCATTAATTTTATGGCTGATTGATTTGAACAATTCGAGGTCAAAGCCTTTGCTTGTCAGCTCAAGCTCGAGTTTCTCGATGCCGTGAATGACTGTGTATTCACCCAAGCCGCCGCCCGGCGTGTAGTCTTCGGTTTTGAATTTGATGTCGGGGCGTTTGACGGTCATCAGGACGCCGTCTTTGTTGAGGCCGTCGGTAAATACGTTAAAACTTTTGAGGATGCGTGGTAACTGCATTTGCTGTCCTTATACTGTGGTCGGTTTGATGTTTGACGCAAACTCGATGACGCGGTCGGTTAGGTTGACGATAAAGCGATCGGAGACGTGTTGGTTCAGTTCGATGTTTTCCAACGGCGGTGCGACGGTAAATTCGTAGTCAAATGCGAAGATGCCGTTTGATACGCGCTCTTTTTCGATTTTTTTCTGGTCGATAAATACCTGCGCGCCCAATAACCAATCTTTATAGACTTTTTCCGCCAGCTTCGCGTTGATTGTGTTGATGATGTCAATCATCAGGGAAGGATGCATCGGTTTATCCATTGCCCAGAGGAAACTTTCGGCGATGGTCTCTTTGATAATTGATGCAACACGGACTGTCGGCTCGAATGCCCAAATCGGATCTGCCGAGCATGTGCGGTTGCCCCATACGCGGAAACCTTTTTCGCGGATTAGGGTCGTTACGTCTAGGTTGTTGAGTGTGTTCGCATCTGAATTAATATCCAACAGTCCGAAGCTGCGCGGTGATTTGATGGCGGACACGCCTTGAATCTCTGTATTAGATATTGATTTGTGCGGACCGATTTTTTCGTCAAGCATGGCGCGCGCGCCTAAGATTCGGGCAATAGTGGCAGCGGTCTGCGGCGTTCCGTTTGCGCCTGCCGTCATAAACTCATTGTCGATTAACATGAGATTATTTTGTCCAAAACCTTGGCGGTAGGTTTGCACTGCCGGAATCTCGTCAGCCCCTCCCGCAGAAGCATAGACGAATCCACCCAAGGCGTTGGCAGCCACGCACAATTCAGCGGTTACGTCGGCATCATCCAATTCTGGCGCACCGATAATCTTTGGCTTGAAGCCAGTACGGACAGGGGCTTGACGCAGGATTTTTGCGCCTTTAATTATTGCTGCTTTTTGTTCAGCGGGTTTTGCCGATGATGCTACGCGGACTACAACAATCTGCGCATCTGCTTGGTCATAGATGGCATCTAACGATTTTCCCAGCGTGCCTTTACTGCCGGCTTTTCCCAACAGACTGCCGACAGATGTAGCAAAAATCGGAGTATCCAGCGGAAAGGTCTTCGCGTCAGCATCTTCAGATGTAGCAACTAAGCCGATGATGTTGCTGGCAATGTCTGATACGGCGCGCGCACCGTGGGTATATTCGTTGGCAGTTACGCCATGCATTCGTTTTGCAGTCATATTTTTATCCTGTTTATGTCTTTCCTAATTTTTTTCCAATCGCCCTCTCTACTCAAGTATGATTTTTTTTTATCAGGGTTTTAAGGTCGTCTGAAACTATCTGACGACCTGTCCATTACTCTATTCCATACTTGACCATCAGTGCTTCTGCTTTTTTATTGGCATTTGAAACGTCTCCGCTCAAAAACTCGATACCCGCACCGATGGTGATGTTGCGTCCGGTATTACCGGCATGATTGATGCCGAATCTGATTTTGTTGTAGTCCTTGCCCGCTTTGATCGTCAGTGCGGCGACATACCATTTGCCGTACGCGTACATCGTGGTCGGGCTGACGACTTTGCCGTCAATGGTCAGGTCTTCGTTGGCGCGCAACTTGAAGCCTCCCGCCTCATTAGTAACGACCAAACCGTTATTGACGATGGCACTGTCTTTGAGAACGATTGCTGCGTATGCACTGCCGTCCGTGCCACCCGCTGAAATTTTGAATGGGAAAACTACCGCACTGTCTGACGTGCCGTCAGACTCGACGCCCTCGGTCTCGATATAGCGCACGCCTTTACCTTTACTGGTTGCTGCCATCATGACGCGGTGCCCGTCCTGCTCGCCAAACGCGCCAACCCAGCCTTCAGGTTCGCCCGCTCTTACAGCATTATTCTCAGTTTTGAGTTTTGATACACCATTGCTACCCAAAGCCTCAGTAGCCGTCGCTTCTACGCCGTCAAACGTAAATTTGATGGACGTTTCGGGCTTGGCCGCAGGCTGGCTTTGCGCCTGATCGCTATTTGTCAGTGGGTTAGCTGGCGTTACAGGTGCCGGTGTTGTCGGTGCCGGAGCCACAGGCGTTGTCGGCTGTGCAGTAGCCGTTGCGCCTTGTGAGCCACTGTCAGATTGCGGCGTGTTCGTAGGGCTTGGAGTAACCGTACCAGCTGCCTTCATAGCCGCCATCTCGGTCTTAAGGGCTTCAAGCTGCATCTCAAACGATTTTTGTTTGATGGCATCCAAGAAATCCTGTTGAGTCGTCGGCGCATAATTGCTATGCACACTAACAACTTTATCGCCGCGCAAACTGCTGCCGGTCCACACATCCAGTCTGTCTGTCAGTTGGTCATATTCGTAGTTCCCGAATACTTCGCACTTGTCCAATGCGCCGCCGTAAAAGCCGAAAGAGCCAACACCGTCGCGGTATTTCATGCTATCGCTCACATAAGGGTCTCCGAAAGGCTTTTTCGCCTTTTCGACGCTCGAATATGGCGTAACGTCCGCATAGTTGCAAGCGATAGTAGCCCCGCGAAGATTGCCAACCGTAATTTGACGCGCAAAGTTGCCTTCAGGCGAGTTCTGCACATAATTTCGGGTAATCACGCTGCCAAGCATTGTGCCATGTCTTCTTTCAGCCCCTACCAACATTCCGTAGGTAAAGGTATTCACATACGCTTCAGCCGTAGCCCCAGACCCGCCGCCGCCTTCGATGGTAACGGTAGGCGGAACCATGTAACGGCTGCCAACACGCTCAATACGAATTTCGATGACTTTGCCGTCTTTGATTTTGGCGCGTGCCTTGGCGTCATAGGCTTCATCGCCGCCGCCTGTGATTATCACTTTCGGCGGCGATGTATAACCGCTGCCGCCATTGGTTACTTTGATGTCAGAAATTTGATTCAAACCGTAAAAAGTACCGAAAGGTAAGGCAAAAGTGAACTGATTGTTGTCAATGACGAAATGGTTATGCCCAAAGTTGCAAATCAGTCCGCGCGGCGCATAAACGATATTGTCAGCCCAAACCTGATGGCAACGAAGCCACCATTTGCCAGCATCTTTACGGAATTTCACGCCTGATGCCCCGTTGATTGGATGCAAACCAAATAAGCCCGAAACAATCACATTGCCCCGAATTTCAATGTTACTGTCTTGATACGGGAATGAATACGGGTCGGCGGTGTCTTTACTGTTGCGCGGGTCTTTAGGGTTAATCAACTTACTTGCAAACAACTCTTCGATAACGGTTGACACGCCGTAATACATTGCGCGTCCGCTGTTATTGATGACCTTGACGTTGTTGCCCGTATGAATATCCATGATTTTACGTTTACCAAGACCGAAAACGTTGTCATGGATGAAGACGTTATCTAACGGCAAATAACGGCTGGTACATTGTTGATAGCCCGGGTCGATTGAGGGAGTACCACCAATTCCTCGGACGTGCTCGAGGTGCGCGTCAGGGTGTCCGACGACGGAGTCAGGGGCATATATGCCGCAAAGCTCGTACCCGCTCGCACGAATAGCCTCAACCCCGCAAATATAGTTGTGGGTAAAGTACCCACCAGTGATTTTAGTGTTTACTGCAACAATACCTGCATCGTAAGCAGCTTTTGAATCACGCGCATCAACTTGCTCGCCATCGGGTGCGCCATACAAGCCGCAAACAATGCCGCCGCCGTTAAACCCGCGAACGTCAAAATACTCTATATAGGTTCGATTTGTGCCATAGATGCGCCATCCATAGGCACGGCTGCCGATTTGACCGCCACGCCATTTGCCCCATGTTAAAGCGGTTGTGCCATCGTCTTGGGGGAATCGAGATACGCCATTTTCATCCCAATAGCCGCCTGCCGAAAGATAACGAGAGTGGTCTTCATCTCGAATATATTGAATTACCTGCTCTCCTGAGAACCAGCCTTCAAAATTCTTAATGCCTTCACAAATAAGGCTATTATTCATGTAGGTTGCATTATCAACAATAGGATATGTGGTGGTATTAAAGCCAGCCTCCGCCACGCCTTTT
>NZ_KV812063.1:43548-115109 GCF_001813335.1 Neisseria sp. HMSC055H02
TTTTCCGCCATACCTGTACCAAGATGCGGGTTTTCTTTAGACCATCCGTCAATCGGAGGCCATAGCATTTTGTCAAGGTCTGCCCCTGACTTATAGCCATACTTCAGGTATGCGCGGGTTGTGATATTGCCTGCGTGGATGATGCGAGTGCCTTCAGAACCATCACAAAGGTGGAAGGCATCCTGACCATGCTCTTCGACAATAAAAGTACCCTTCGTAAAATCAATCGTATTGAATTTGAATTTACGGAACGCCAAACAAGGCTGGCAACCGTGAAGCGTCAATCTGACTTCATCAGGGATTCTTTTTCTAACTCCATCTTCTTCTCGCCAACCATAACCGACACCGCGCGTTTTAATACGGTTGTCCGCGCCGAAATAATCAGGGGCATAACCGACGTTTTTAGTCAGCGGGAATACGCCGCCGCGCGTGGAAATCCAAACATTGGACGGCAACTTATCCAGCCACGCCTGAATAAGTTGGACGATTTTCAACGCTTCTGCTTGATTGATGTTTTTCTCTTTTTCGTAATGACGAGTGCGAACCTTCTCCTTAAGGTCTTCAGGCAACGCGTCTTCGATGTAGTAAACGCCTTGTTCAAGCGCAATGCGGGATGCTTCCTTGACCTGAAATTCTTCAAAATTGCTTTGCTGTTTGTACAGACTATTGGCAACATCAGGGCCGCCCAAAGCAACTCCCACCTCTCTGGTAAGGGTCGATGGTGTAATAAGTTTAGTGATGGTTTTTCCGCCATACTGCAATTCGCCTGCTTCGGTTACGGCAGGTTCGATGGCTGCCAGTTTTTTGGCGTCCGCCGCCGTATCCTTTGCCGCCTTCGTATTCTTGGCAATTGCCGATAACGCTTTTTCTAAGTTATTTAATTCTTTAGTCATTTGTTTCATCTAAATCTTTCATAATATCCGCCAAAGCCTCGTCACTAACCCCGCCATTGTCCGTTGCCGGTTGCGTTGGGGCAGGAGTGGGCGTTGCCGCCGCGTTGTTACCCGTGCCGCCAGTTGCCGGTTGCGTTGGTGCGGGTTGTGTAGGTTGAGTGGGTTGTTTTGCACTACCGATGTTTTCTTTAACAACCGTTTCGACGATTTTTCTGATTTCTTCGGCTGTCAGCATTTTTGGTGTCTCGACTGACGGAGTGGGTGATGCCATAACCACTAACCCCTGCTCCATGATGCTGACGCGTACCGGCTCAGTAGCCTCACCTATAAATCCGCTGACGTTTGAGATTGACGGCGCGATATATACGTCGCCTTTTAGGACGGTTGAGACGATACCGCCAAAAATGGCACGGAGATCGTATTGTCCGTTTGCCCATGCGACATTTTGAGTCAGGGCGGCAGGAAATGTAATAATGATTTCGCGCCCGCTGACACTAAGCTGCGGCCTCAACTCTTCACCCGTCTGACCACGAACCGTCATTGCCCATTGAGCTTCACGCGGCTCAAATGGGAGTCCGCCGCCGTCAAAACCGACGCGAAAAACTCGGGTATCACCACGGTACAGGGTCAAATTTTTGGTTTGGATGCTCATTTTTATGCCTTAAAAGTCAAATTCGATTTTGATGGCTTCGATTTCTTCGATTGTGTTGGCGGCGGCGATTTTTTCAGCTAATGCCTGACGGCGTCCGGCAACTTCTGCGCTCAATTCCTGATACTCTTTTGCTTTACGCAGAACAACAGCTTTTAGGTTGTCTGAACCGATTCCACGAGCGGCGGCGATGCGATCGATTACTGGCGTCGGTGCAGACGGATTTTTTTCCCACTCGCGGGCTTCGGCAGCTTGGTCTACCCAGCTCTGCACTTCAAAGGCGGGCAGGTCGTCCATGCCGCTTTGTTCATTGACAATTGCTTGTGCTTGTTGATTAAGGCGAGACAAGGTAATGGATTTTGCGGCGGCGAGCTTAGCCTCTTCTGCTTCGGCTTTTTTATCTTGGTTTTCTATCCATTTTTCACCGTCCCATTCGCAGTATTCGGATGCTGGTTCAAGCATCGTCAATTCGTCTGAAAGCCTGCCTACTTTGTCGACAATAACGGCAATGCCATCGGCTTTGCGGTACGCTGCTTTGCCGCGATGGTCGTCAATAATTTCCCAGTCCGAGCCGTTCCATCGGGCGGCGTGTCCGGCTGAAATTTTGGGTGGCGATGTGTCAATACAGCCGGCGGGAATAAGGTAACTACCGTCGCGGGCGTAGATGTCCAGTTCGGCATTGACTTGACCAATATAAATATTTTCCGCATCAAGCTGACAGACGGGTTTAGTCCATTTGATGTTTTGGCTCATTTCTTTTTCCTTTTCCATAAGGTCGTCTGAACTACGTTTCGGTTTTTCAGACGACCTTTTCAAATTAAATCTTGATGATGTATTTCATAGCCACGTTCATCGGGCGTGTTTCCACACCGCCTGCGGCGGCGGTTGTGCCTTCGTTATCAACGGATACAGTCGATGGATTATGCCCCCTGTCGGTATCGGCGCCCAGTCTTACCCCGATGCCGTGGGTATGGCTGCGAAATTCGTCCGCCTGCCAACTGCCCAAGACGCGCCCAATGTCCCGACCGCGACCGGCGTCCCAGCCGCGAATAAATTCACCGCGAAGGTCTGGCAGGTTGAATGTTGTACTGCCGTCGCCCGCTCCGTAGCGTGTCCCTATAACGGCGAACAGCGTGGCATAGGTCTGACGGGATAACGCCGCGCCGTGACACTCAAGCCAGCCGTAAGGCACTGATTCGCCCGCTAAGGCTACAACCGTGCCGCTTGGTGCTGATACATTGAAAAATATTTGGTCAACTTTTGCCACCAGTCCGGGGACGTCCCAGCCGATGGATATCCGATGCTTTGAGCCGCTCGAAGATGGCGAAACATCGATTGTTTCGGCTTTTAATTTTGACAGGGCATACGATGACGGCACGGTATTGGTACCGGTATGCTCTGGATTATGGGAAATGCTCCGTTGCAAAAGCAGCGGCGAATTATCGTACTCGATGACTCCGTTGTTTTTTAAAGCCAGTGCTTTATTATTGTTTTTGTTGCGCAAAAAAACCTGATCCGCGTCGGAGTCGATATGGATATATTTGTTGGCGGCGTAAAGCGCAGGCGAGGCTGCCACGGCAATGCCTTTTGTAAACACGGTATTGCCGCCAAATGTTTTGTCGCCGTTGATGGTTTGATCACCGGTAATCTTGACGGTGTCGGTGTTTTCACTGATTTTTTTATCGACGGCTTTGAGACGGATGTTTAAATTGTTTGTCCTGTTGGCGAGTGCCTGCAAAGGCTGGTTTATTGGGGCATCCGCGCCGCCAATGACTTTATCGCCCGGTTCAACCAGATAAACATATTGCGTGAATTCGTTTTTTTCGATTGCGTTTGCCATAATTTTCCTTAAGCTGCGCCAAAGTTGTATTCGCCGTTAAATTCGATTTCGCCATTCCAGTAGATGGCGTTGCTTCTGTAGTCAATCTCGACCAATCGGCAACGGAGCGGCGCGATTTGCCCTAGCCATTTCTTTATCTTTTCGGCCTCGCTGTTTGTAATCGGACGGCTCAGTTTGATTTTGTATTCTGCCCAGTCGCCTTCCTGACCACCGAAAACGAATGTCCTGTCAAAATAGGCGGTGCCATCCCAATACAGACTTCCGTAGTTTTCAATTATCTCAATGTCGCCATATCCCAAGTCTTTGAATAATTGTCGTATTACGGACGGCGTCCCTTTTCTTTCGTGGATTTTGATGTATTCGGCGACAATTCGCCGACGGGCGGATTCGGTTTCGGCAATGTCCCAGCCTTCATCGCTGCCTATTGAGTTTTCCCACGCCAGCCAAGGCAGCCATTCCGGCGGGCAGTCAACAGGGCGGCGGGTTCGTGCGATTTCATTCAAGTCAAATAATTGCGCCAGTTCCGCCGATGTCAGTTTTGATAGCGCGTGTTGCAATTCGGTGCTGCTGCTTGGTTTTATGCTTTCTGTCATGTCATATTCTCCAAGCTGATTTCGCTGATTTCGATGTATTCTCCGTCGCTACAATTTATGTCTTCCAACGGTGATGCCATTTCGATTTTTTTAACGCCGTCGGTATCCAGCGCACCGATAATTTTTGACAATGCGACGCTTGCACCTAATCTGCTGTTTTTTTCGAGCATTTTTTTTAAGTCATCAAGCTGCTTGTTTTTTACCAAGGTCAAATCCGGACCCGATTCGTATCTAATCCTTGCGGCAATCCTGACTGCCTTCGGGCGACCGGCTTTAACTTTTACGGTATCGCATAAGGGGCGGCGGGTCTCCGCGCTCAAATAATCCTGCGCCGCCTGCAAAATTTCTGCTGATGGCACGCCGTCCGCTGCCTTAATAAAGACGCAGACCGTACCTGCAACCTCTCGGACGGCGCGCGCGTCGATGATTTTCGGATGGGCGTCTAATGCATGGGCTTCGTAGGCGGCGCGCGGACCGGCTGCGGCGAGTTTTTCGGGGTAAAGTTGGACGCGACGGCGCAGGTCGTCGTCTGTTTCGTAAAGTGCTTCGACGGGAGGCAGGGCAGTTGGGTCGGCTTGACGCACTATTTTTCTTGTTATCCCCTTCGCGGCGGCAAGGTGGTCTAAATCGCTACCTTGGGCAAATGCCAGCAACGTCGATGCTGCCGCTTGGTTGATGCGCTGCCTAAGTATCATTTCTTGGTAGGCTTGCTGTTGCAGGTCTATTGTCAGCGGCTCTGATTCCAGCGACAGGGTTGCTGCAATAGTTTCTCGGACGGATGATGGGACAAGCTCAAGCAGTGCTGTTTTTTTGCGCTCGAAAATCGTTTCGAAATCTAATTCTTCGATGACTTTCGGAGCGGGAAGGCGGGTTAAATCGATTTCGGCCATTTTCTTTACTCTATTTTGAATATTTGCTCTGTCCCATCTTCAAGGGCGGTATGTATGGCTACTTTCAGACGACCTTCAGCGGCGGCCTGTACGTCAAATTGGATTTGGCTGATTTTGATTCGTGGCTCCCATGTTGCGATGGCAGTTACTATTGCTTGATGGCTTACGGCAATAACGGCAGGGGTCATCGGCATATCTATCAATTCAGGGAGCAGGCTGCCGTAATCTTCTCGCATTACACGGGTACCGATGCGGGTGAAGAGAATGTTTTTGATTGATTGGGCAATGTGTGTTTTTAATCCGATCAAGCGTCCTGTTTTGTCGTCGGTCATTGCGGCTGTCCTGTCGTTCCGCCGCTGTCTCCCTTATGGGTATGGGTGGTCAGGTTTATTCCGTTGCTGATAATGCTGCCCGATTGTTGACGAATTGTTCCGTTAATAACGGCTGCCGCTCCACCTGTGCCACCGCTGCCTGACATACCGCCTTGGTATGTGAGCAGCCCTTTGACATTTAGCGCGCCTTCAATATCGGTCATGGGGCTGTCAATAGTCAGATGTTTTGTGTGTACCGTTGCAGATTTTTCGGCAGTGATGTCTGCGGTTTGTATTCCGCTGATTTTTAAATGGCGGCGAACGTGGTCGTAGTTTATTTCCGCCCCATCCGGTAATCTGATGATGGTTTCATTTGGGTTTTGTGATGGTGCTGGGTATTGGGTACTGTCGATGCCGCATAAGACGATGCCGTTTTCTGTTTCGCCGCTTGGCGATAAGATGAGGCAGGCTTCGCCGATGCTTGGCAAACGCCAAATCGATACGCCACCGGCAGCAGGGGTTTTATATTTGAGCCAGTCCGTCAACAATCCGCCATGTTGTACCCGGATACGGTTTGACACTGGGTCAACCTCTTGCACGGTGCCTATTTTTATGAGGTTCTCTAATTGACGGGCTGTCATGGGATTATGTTGTCTCCGATTTTTATATTTTCTGCTGCCGATTTGCTGACAAACATGGCTCGTCTTTCAAACTTCCAGCCATTTTCGTTTTGCAATTCGAGGTAACAAACCACAATCCGCAGAAAAACAATGGACGGCTTTTGATTTTCAGTATGGTGCAAGGTTCTTTAAACATGATGCCTTCTCAATTTTGGAAAAGCCGCCGTTGATTGGCGCAACGGCGGCTTTTGGGATTGCCGTCTTTCCGGCTGTCATGCTTACAACTTTCCAAGGAGTATCACTTCAGATGACAGGCTTATTTTCACAAGCTCCGCAGATATGGGCAAGTGGCGGCGTTTTTGTATGTGTTTTTTAAGTTTCGATGCGGTAAAAATGTAAAAGGTCGTCTGAATTGTTATCAGGCGACCTCTTTTCATTTTAGATGTTTTATTTGTTATTTAATATGTTACTTTTCTATTTTAAAAAATATTCTGTTTTTAAATCATTAGGTTTTTATTTAATCTTAATCCCTTCCTCTCTGCCAGATTTTAAAGGCACTGTTTAAAGCAGTGCCTTTTGTTTGACTAATAAAAATTGGGGCTGAAGCAGATTGGCCTTAAATATCATACCCATTTCTCAGGGTTTTTAATTACCGTTTCGGTACGCCAAAGTTAAAAAAACTTCACATTTCTTCGAAGCTACACAAAAAGATTTTCCAGTTATTTCTGTTGTATTTACGTAAACCTTCTTATCCTCAAATTTTGCAGAAAAAGATGAGGTCGTCTGAAAACAAAAACTTTGTTTCAGATGACATTGACAGGTAGGTCATCCATGTTTTGCCTTGTTTGCGAGCATGGTAAACAGGATGCCCTGCCGTTGAATGACTGATTCAACGGAGGCCCCTCTCTACTAAGGGATTTAAGACTGGATAAGGTGTGCTTCATCCCAAGCCTTAGCATTAAAAACAAAGCTCCGCCAGTTCCGGATTTAAAAAAGGTCGTCTGAACATTTTCAGACTACCTTTTTATTGTTTGCTATTCGTTCTTGCAGAAAATTGCTTAACCTCTGGGCAAGCCGTTTTCATTCGCAGAAAAAATAGGGAGCGGTCAGATTTGTTTTTCAATCATAAAGCCCGCCTATCAGAATAGATCAACCGCGCCCACTATCTGTTTTGCCATATTTATCATGCAGATTTCGGATTTCTACTTTCAACCATTCATCCCATTCAGGGCATAGGCGGCAGAGTTCTTTGTTCCAATACAGACAGTCCCAAGCCATGCTGCGCGAGGCTTCGGTATCGCGCTCAAACATTCGGGCGACAAAAGGTACGAGCGTTTGCGCGCTTTTGAACATACCGCCGTATTCTCCGTAAGTGCGGCAGGTTTCGGGATGGAGCGTTTCCATCAACGTTTCGATGTCATCCTGCAACGCAAGCCATGAACCGTTTGACTCGTCCAGCCCAAGCACATCGCGCAGCCAATGCTTGATGTTTTCCAAACCTTGAAAACGCGGGTCATGCCACAGCAGGCTCAGGGCGACAAGCTGACTTTCGGCTTCCGTCCGACCTTGCGGGTTTTCATGATCAAAAAGAGAGAGGAGTTCGTACAACGCACGATTGCGCTGCTTTTCCGGCAGCGCAAGTAAGATGTCGCAGACTTGTTCGGGAGTCTGCCAAAGAGGAAGTTTGGAGAGGGTCATGGACTTGGAGGTCGTCTGAAAGTCAATGAACATGGCTAAATCAATTGATTCATTTGATTTTCGTAACGAAGCTGCTTTTGAATTGAAAATATAAAAATCCGCCCTGGGTCGTCTGAAAACCGATTTCAGACGACCTCTCTGCCTTAAACCATCAACCGCAATATCGGCAGTCCAATATGTCTTTGCGGATGTCGTTCAACAGAAAGGCTGCGGTGTCTTCGTGTTCCGCCTGTACGAAGGCGAAGAGTCGGGCGATGATTTTGCCGATGAAGACTTTTTGCAAGGCGCAGGCGTCGGTCAGGGTGCGCTCCTTCAGGAAGCTGCGGATGTCTTCGGGCAAGGTGTAGTCGCGCGCAACGGCGGCAAAGCGGGCGTCGGTTTGCAGACGATCGAGCAAGGTTTGGTTTTTGTCCAACTTAATGCCTGCTTCTTTTTCTTCGGCGGTGGCGCGGACGAACTGGTCGTAAATTTCGGCATAAAGCATATCGTTCGGACCTTCGAAGATAGTGAAGGGGCGGATGTCGATAGCGATATTGCTGGCGGTGTGTCCGCGTTCAAAACCCTTCGCACCCAAGAGTTTTTGCAACATTTGGGCAGCGGCGTAAGTGTATTCCGTGGCGAGGGTTTTGATGATGTTTGCCTCCATCAGCTGATGGGCGACGGGGGCAACGGGCGAAACGCAATGGCAGACGTAGCGGTAAAGAATCTCGGAAACCTGATGGCGGCGTTGGATTTCGCGGCGTTCGTAATCGACAAATTTGATGTCGTGGCGGACATATCGGTTCAGGTTGTCAAGGATGTATTCCATGATGCCGTGCGTCATGCCGATCAGTTGCAGGCGGCTGCGGATAAAGATGTTTTGGAACGCGCGCAAACCGGCGGCATCGCTCTGCGAGAGTTTCATGACGGCGGCAGCGGGCATTTGGGCATCAATGCGGTTGACGGCGTAACGGACGGCGCGCAGGCCTTCGGATGCGAGGGCTTCGTAGCGGATGTATTGTTTGGGAACGAGCAGCAGGTTGATGACTTTGGAGAGTTTGCCGTTTTTGCGCTCTTTGGCGGCAACGAGGAGAAAGTCGCTCTGCGAGTTGCCTTGCCAGTATTTCGCGGCGTTGACGTAAATGGTTTGTTCGTCGATGTATTCGTAGTAGGACTGCATTTCGCGGGCAATCGCCGCGCCGGAGGTTTCGGGTTCGGTAATGCCCAAACCGCCGCCCTCGCCTTTAAAAACCATGTCCAAACCTTGCGCGACTTGCGCTTCGTCGCCAAACTCTTGCAGAGGCTGCAACACCAGTGCGCCTTCGATGCCGGTACGCAGGGTAACGGGCACGCCGTAATGCCCCGCAATCCGCAGGACTTCTTGGATTTCAAACTGGCTGCCCTTACGGCCGCCGTGTTTTTTGTCGAGGAAGGGCAACAGCAAACCCGCCTGCTTCAAGGCAAGCCATTTGTCTTCGGGCAGGTATTGCATGAGGTTGAGGTCGTCTGAAAAAATGCGGCGGAATGCGGATTCGATATGCTTTAAAAAAGCAGCCGTGTCCATAGTTGACGGCTGCGCGCTTGATTCGGTGTGTGTCATCATGATTCTCGGTTAATCGGCAGTTATTAGAGTTTAGAGCTAAATTTCTAGGATTTATACCACAAACCCGTTTAAGCGACAATGATTATCAAGTATGACCGGACTTTCAGCGTGCAAACGCATGATTACGCCGCCCCGATAAACCGATAAGGTGCTACCATAACGCAAAACACCGCCGGAACACTGCCATGTATTCACAACACAGCGAACGCCATTTCAGCAACCGCAACAACTGGCTGCGCGCAAGCGTATTGGGCGCGAACGACGGCCTGATTTCCACCGCCTCGCTGCTAACCGGCGTTGCGGCCGCCGCACCCGATTTCCAAACCCTGCTGCTGACCGGCGTTTCCGCCCTGATCGGCGGTGCGGTCTCGATGGCGGCGGGGGAATACGTTTCCGTATCCAGCCAGTCGGACACGGAAAAAGCCGACTTGCGCAAAGAACGCTGCGAATTGGAAGCCAACCCAGATGCCGAACTTGCAGAACTGACCGAAATATACCGCCGCCGCGGTTTGTCCGACGCGCTTGCCGCCGAAGTCGCACAGGCATTGATGGAACACGACGCGCTCTCCGCCCATGCCCGCGACGAAATCGGCATCACCGAAACCTCCGCTGCCAAGCCCATGCAGGCCGCTCTTGCCTCCGCCGGTTCGTTCTGCGCCGGCGCCATACTGCCTCTGCTGATCGCGCTGACCGCTCCCACCGCCCTGATCCCTACGCTGGCGGTGACCACTTTGTTCGGACTCGCCGCGCTGGGCTACGCCTCCGCCAAACTCGGCGGCGCACTCGTCGCTCCCGCCGTCCTGCGCGTGTGCCTGTGGGGTGTGGCGGCGTTGGCGGTTACGGGTATGATCGGCAAACTGGCGGGTGTAGCAGTTTGAACGGAGGTCGTCTGAAAACTCAGCCTCAATGAAGAGGAAAGTATTTTCAGACGACCTTTTGTTATATCCGTTTGTCTTTACACAATGTCTCTTACCAGTCAAAACTAATGTCATCAGGCATATCGAACTTTATCCGCTATCCCGAAAAATTTCAGACGACCCCTTCATCTCAAAAGGTCGTCTGAAACAGACAAAGCGGTTGGTTTAAACCTGTCTTTCTGTGTTCAAAAAACAAGTTCAGTTCAAGCTTACGCTTCGCCTTCTGCCTGCTCGGCTGCCTCCGTTGCGCTTGGCTCGGCGGCTTTGTAGAGGTAAACCGTTGCCAGCGGCGGTACTTTGACGGCGAGCGAGTTGGGTCTGCCGTGCGACCAGATCTCTTCGGTCTGCAGGGTTTGTCCGGCGGATACGCCGCTGCCGTTGTAACCGGGGTCGTCTGAATTGAGGATTTCGCGGTATTCGCCGGCTTCGTTCACGCCGAAGCGGTAGCTGTCGTGGACGACGGGCGTGAAGTTGCTGATGACGATGACGCGGTTGCCTTCGCGGTCGCGGCGTTCGAAGATGAAGACGGAATTGTTGCCGTCGTCGGCGACCAGCCATTCGAAGCCTTCCGACCATTGGTCGAGCTGGTAAAGCGGCGCGGTGTCTTTATAGACGCGGTTCAAATCGCGCACGAAGTTTTGTACGCCTTTGTGCCAGCCGCCTTCTTGGTCGAGCAGGAACCAATCCAGTCCTTCGTTGTAGTTCCACTCTCTGCCTTGCGCGAACTCGTTGCCCATAAACAGGAGTTTTTTGCCGGGGAAGCCGTACATGAAGCCGTAGTAGGCGCGCAGGTTGGCGAATTGCTGCCAGCAGTCGCCGGGCATCCGTCCGAGCAGCGAGCGTTTGCCGTGTACGACTTCGTCGTGCGAGAGCGGCAGGACGAAGTTTTCGCTGTATTGGTACATCATGCCGAAGGTCATTTTGTTGTGGTGGTATTTGCGGTTGATGGGGTCTTCCATCATGTAGCGCAAGGTGTCGTTCATCCAGCCCATGTTCCATTTGTAGCTGAAGTTCAAGCCTTCTTGACGGGTTACGTTGGCGAACGAGGTGGATTCTTCGGCGATTTCGGTAGCGGAGGGGACAACCTCTTTCAGCATGGTGTTGGTATCGCGCAGGAAGGCGATGGCTTCGAGGTTTTCATGGCCGCCGTATTGGTTGGGTATCCATTCGCCGTCTTTGCGCGAATAGTTGCGGTAAATCATGGAGGCGACGGCGTCCACGCGGATGCCGTCGAAACCGAAACGCTCTATCCAATACAGGGCATTGCCTTGCAGGAAGTTTTTGACTTCGTTCCTGCCGAAGTTGTAAATCAGGGTGTTCCAGTCTTGGTGGTAGCCTTCGCGCGGGTCGGCGTGTTCGTACAGCGCGGTGCCGTCAAACTTGGCAAGCCCGTGGTCGTCGGTCGGGAAGTGTCCGACCACCCAGTCGAGGATGACGCCGATGCCTTCGTCGTGGGCGGCTTTAATCAGGGCGCGCAATTCGTCGGGCGAACCGAAACGGCTGGTCGGCGCATACAATCCGGTCGCCTGATAGCCCCACGAGCCGTCAAACGGATATTCGGAAACGGGCAGGAACTCGATATGGGTGAAGCCCATGTCTTTGACGTATGCGACCAATTCTTTGGCGAGCTGTTCGTAAGTCAGCCAGAAGTTGTTTTCAGGATTGCGTTTCCACGAACCCAAATGCACTTCATAAATGCTGATAGGCGCGTCAATGGCGTTGGCACGGGCGCGGAAGTCGGGTGTGTCCACTTTTTCCGGCAAACCGCGCACGACAGATGCCGTATTCGGGCGCAACTCTGCGCCAAAGGCATACGGGTCTGTTTTTTGCCGCACATCGCCGTTGGCATCGCGGATTTCAAATTTGTAGAGGGCGTTGAGTTTGACGGCGGGGATGAAGATGTCCCAAATACCGTTGTCGCGGTGGAAACGCATGACGTGGCGACGGCCGTCCCAGTGGTTGAATTCGCCGATGACGGACACGCGCTGCGCGTTCGGCGCCCATACGGCAAAGTTGACGCCTTTCACGCCGTCCACTTCGGCAAAATGCGCGCCTAAAGTTTCATACGGACGCAGGTGTTTGCCTTCCGCCAGCAGCCAAGAATCCATATCTTTTAAGGCAGAGCCGAAGCGGTAAGGGTCTTCTTCGCGCACAGGCTCGGCATCTTCGGCATAACGGACGTTCAACGCATAATCGGGCGCACCTTCGGGCAGCACGGCAACAAAGAATCCGCGTTCATCGACTTTTTCAGACGACGTAATCAGTTCGCCGGTTTCACGGTTGACAATATCCACGCCCCAAGCGTTCGGAATCAGGGTCCGCACGACCTCGTCGCCTTCTGCAAGGCGGTGTCGTCCCAAATAGGCGAACAAATCGCTGTGGGTGGCAAGAAACAGGCTTTCGACCGTGTCGCGTTCGACTTGGTCAAGCTCGTGATAAGGCTTCATCCGGCTGTTTTTCTTCATGCGTACCTCTCCAATCATGGCAAGTTGGCCGCCCATCAGGCGGTTGTGGGGAAAATCTTCAAGCGCAGCGGGCATTTTGCGCGCCCAGTTGGGATAACCCTCGGAAACGCCCGGCACATTCAGGTTGTCGCTCATGCCCAGCAGGTTTTCCAGCTGCACCGCATACAGTTTGCTGCGGCTCATGGCGGCATACCGGTGCAAGGCGGTTAACAGCGTTTCGTCGATTTCAGACGACATCTCGGCGTCGGCAGGCAGGCAGCCTGCGTGTTTCAACTTATCGAACAAATCCGACTTGTCGTGTTCGCGCGCTTCCAAGGTCGTCTGAAAAGTTTCCGCATCGGGAATCGTACCCAAGCGGAACATCAAATCCAAATCCTTGCCCGTCCAATAGCCCGCCAAGGGCACGACATCGTGCGTGCTGACCACCGTAATCGCCTGTTCGGGATATTCTTCGGGCCATTCAAAGCCGTGCCAGCCTTTGCTGAAATACACGACCTTATAAGAAAACACCTGATAGCGGTTCAGCAAATACCGCGCTTGGTCGGGTACCGTCCCCAAATCCTCGCCGATAACGACGCATCGATTCCGCCGGCTTTCCAAAGCCAGGATGGCAAACATCACATCCGCGTCGTAATGCACATACGCACCAAAGTCCGCCGTCTTGCCCGCAACCCACCACAGACGGCACAAAGCCATCACATGATCAATGCGCAAGATACCATAAAGCCGCATATTTTCACGCAACAGTCGGACGAACTTCTCATAACCCGTGTGCTTCAACATCATCGGATTGAGCGGCGGCAAATCCCAGTTTTGCCCCGTCGGGCTGAACGGATCGGGCGGCGCACCGACCGCCATATCCATGCAGTAATCGGCGCGGTTGAGCCAAGTGTCCGCGCTGCCGCGTGCCACGCCGACCGCCAAATCGCCGTAAATCCCCAGCTTCACGCCGCGCGCCGCAGCCGCCTCGTTCACTTCGCGCAACTGCTCCGCGCAAAGCCATTGCAGCCACATATAAAAACGGATTTCGCGGCGATGGCCCTGTGCAAATCTTTGAACTGCCTCACCATGCGGATCATGAAATTCCGACGGCCAAGACAGCCAACCCACTTCGCCGGAGCGGTTGTAATACTGATCCAACGCCTCAAACAAACCGAAGCCTTCCAAAGCCTCGCCGCGTTCTTCGGCAAAAGCGTCAAATGCCGCCCGCTCTTGTTCGGCGGCTTCGCATCCGTCGTTTTCAAACGCGTCAAACGCCCTCTGCAAAGCATCACGCTTGAACGCCCAAACCGCCGTATAAGCGACGGTTTCCGTAATCCGCAACGCCGCAATGCGCTGGCAGATATTCGGCTGCTTGAGCCAGTTTTTCAGCTTTTCGTTGTAGGAAAACGCGCCGACCTTCTCCACATCCAGATAAATCGGATTGAGCCATTCGCGCGAAGACGGGCTGTACGGGCTGGCAAAAGCAGGTTTGGCACTGAAAAGCGCGTGCAGCGGATTGATGCCGACGAAATCCAGTTGCTTATCCGCCGCAAACGCCATCAAATCGAGCAAATCGGTAAAATCCCCGATGCCCCAGTTCCGTTGCGAACGCAGGCTGTACAGATGCGTTGTCAGCCCGTTCATGCGCAAACCGTGTTCCAGCATTTTCGGCTGATAAACCGACTGCGGCGCAACCACCAGCCGCACCTTGCGGACGCTGCCTTCCACTTCCGCAGACAAAGTGTAATAGCCGCAAGCCAAAGCCGGCAGCGCAACCCAAAGCACGCCGTCTTCGCCATGGTTCAACGGCAAAACCTGCCGTCCGCCTGCTTCGTCTTCCAAGCAAATTTCAGCCGCGCCATGAAACTCGGAAGGCAGTCGCAAAGACTCCCGACCGTTTTCATGCGCGACCAAAGTATCCGCATAACGGTCGTCTGAAAAACCGTCCTGCTGCAAAGCCTTAATAATCCCTTCCAAAACCTCGGGCTTGGCCGCATGATAAATTCCACCGATGTCGTGGAAACCCAAATCAATACCCAAGCCTGCAGCCTGCTCTTCCAAATGTTCGCTCATGACACAATTCGCCTGTTTACAATAAACCGAATCTTAATATAAATAAGATTGAATGTTTCCTATAATTCAGAGAAAACAAACGTTCAGACCAGAATTTCCCTGCTTAGTTTGACTTATCCCAAAATTTTTAGGCGATGGGGGCAGCTCAATTTTGATGGTTGTCGGAATGTTTCATCTATATTTGGGTATGGGTTTGCAGGATATAAAAAGGTCGTCTGAAAACAGAAACCCAATCCTGTTTTCAGACGACCTTTTATTGTTTCAAATTAGATTAATTAGTGATGATGACCGTGTGGGCCGTGAACGTGGCCGTGTGCGATTTCTTCTTCAGTCGCATCGCGCACGCCGTCAACTGTCGCTTTGAACAAGATTTTCATGCCGGCAAGCGGATGGTTTCCGTCTACTACGGCTTTACCGTCTGCTACGTCGGTTACACGGTAAATCAAGACATCACCGGTTTCAGGGTCATCGGCTTCAAACATCATGCCTACTTCGACATCGACGGGAAATGCGTCGACATCTTCGATACGCACCAGATTTGAATCCTGTTCGCCGAACGCATCATCGGGAGACAGCGCGACTTCAACGGTATCACCGACGTTTTTTTCGTGCAAAGCTTCTTCCACCAAAGGGAAAATGCCGTCGTATCCGCCGTGCAGATAGACGATGGGTTCTTCGGTTTTGTCCAGCAATTGGTTGTCCGCATCATACATTTCATAGTGAAGCGAAACCACGGAATTTTTTTCAATAGCCATTTTTCATCCTTAATCATGACTGTTTATCAAAACAGGCTTTATTGACAACCCTCTGCCAACAAATCCTAAATATTTTATCACACTACCGACCTACACGGAAATTTATAGTAATATTCAAAAATTAACATTATAAAATATAACAATACAAATATTAACTAAGATAACACAAAAACGTAAATTTTGATAATATTTAAATGAGTGTCGCTTTTTTACAACTGTCGTTCTTATGCTTAATGAGTTTTGAATATTGCGACCAAGGATCCGAACTGGCAAAAATGCCTGATTTATTTAGATATAAATGCATGAAATAAATAAATTTTTAAGTTGATGTTTATCTCGAATACATCTTTAGCGACCATCTGTGCTGATTAGTTCTATCCCCCACTTTAGAACATCAGGTATTGATTAGAAGTTACTAAAAAAATACTAATTCATCTGTACCGTTGCACCGATCCACCCTGTCGGGCATAATGCAGGAAATTCAGCAATGAATTTTTACTCTAAATGGAACGGATTAATACCGTTTCAATTGTTCTGTTTTTTGTTTAAATCGATTTAAAGAAGGTTCTCAAAATGAAAAAATCCCTGATTGCTGCTGCTCTGTTCTCTTTGGCTCTTGCCGCTTGCGGTCAAAAAACTGCAACCGAAGCAGCTTCTGATGCTGCTGTTGCCGCATCTGAAGCTGCTTCTGATGCCGCTGTTGCCGCTACCGAAGCTGCATCTGCTGCTGCATCTGCCGCTACCGAAGCTGCTGTTACTGAATCTGCCACTGAAGCTGCCGCTGCATCCGCTGCACATAATGCCGCTGCATCTGCTGCACATGCTGCACATAACGCCGCAGAAGCAGCTCAAGACGCTGCTTCTGCTGCAGCTTCTGCTGCAAAATAATATTTTTACAGTTAAAAAAGCAGGATACGGATTGTATCCTGCTTTTTTGTTTTTCAGACGACCTTTACCGTTTTTCGCTTCCCATATCCGCTATATAATCTTCCGTACACACACACAAACCATCCTGCTGCCCGTTATGCCCAATCTGTACGACCGTTTTCTTGAATTCCTTTCCCCCGCCGAAATCCTCGAAGCCACTCCGGCCTTGTTAAACGACCAGCGCCGCCGCTTTGTTTCCGAACCGGACATCATCTTGCAACCGCATTCCATAGAAAATGTACAAGAAATCATGCGGTTTTGTTTTGAACACCGTATCCCCGTTACCCCGCAGGGCGGCAATACCGGTTTGTGTGGTGCAGCGGTAGCTTCCGGCGGCGTACTGCTCAACCTTTCCAAAATCAACCGCATCCGCGAAATCAACCTTGCCGACAACAGCATCACCGTTGAGGCGGGCGTAATCCTGCAAAACGTTCAAAAAGCGGCAGCCGAAGCAGGCAGACTGTTCCCCCTCAGTCTTGCCAGCGAAGGCTCGTGCGAAATCGGCGGCAATATCGCCTGCAACGCCGGCGGATTAAACGTTTTACGCTACGGCAGTATGCGCGACTTGGTATTAGGCTTGGAAGTCGTCCTGCCCAATGGCGAACTTGTTTCCCATCTCCAACCGCTGCACAAAAATACCACCGGTTACGACCTGCGCCACCTCTTTATCGGCAGCGAAGGCACGCTCGGCATTATCACCGCCGCTACGCTCAAACTCTTCGCACGCCCGCAAACCATAGCGACCGCGTGGGTAGGTTTGGACGATATCGAATCTGCCGTACAGCTTTTAACAGCCGTACAAGGACATTTTGCCGAACGACTGACCAGTTTCGAGCTGATCAGCCGCTACGCCTTGGCATTGTCTTCCGAGTTCAGTCATCTCAAACAGCCGACCGATGCAAACTGGCACGTCCTGCTCGAACTGACCGATTCCGTTCCCGATGCCGCGCTCGACGAAAAACTTGCCGAGTTTCTCTATCAAAACGGCCAAGAAAACAGCATCATCGCGCAATCCGAACAAGAGCGCCTCGACCTGTGGACGCTGCGTGAAAACATTTCCGCCTCCCAGCGCAAGCTCGGCACCAGCATCAAACACGACATCGCTGTCCCGATTGCCCAAGTCGCCACCTTTGTCCGTCAATGCGCCCCCGCCTTGGAAGCCCGTTTTCCGGGTATACAAATTGTCTGCTTCGGACATTTGGGCGACGGCAGCCTGCATTACAACACCTTCCTGCCCGACGTCTTGAGCAACGAAGCCTACTGCTACGAAGATGCCGTCAACACCATCGTCTATGAACACATCCTCGCCTGCCACGGTACCATCGCGGCGGAACACGGTATCGGCACCATCAAAAAACACTGGCTCCCCAGCGTCCGCACCCCGTCCGAAATCGCCCTGATGCGCGCCATCAAAGCCCAGCTTGATCCGCACAACATAATGAATCCGGGCAAACTCCTACCTTAAGCAGAATTTCAGCATTTGCCAAAATCGAAAAGGTCGTCTGAAAACCCATCTCCAAGTTTCAGACGACCTTTTTATTCTCAACTACTCAATGCTGTTATAATTCGTAAATCAAGTAAAACAACGACTTCAAAAGGAAAAATATGACGCTCAAGCCCCCCGTTCGAATCGCCGTTACCGGCGCGGCAGGACAAATTGCCTACGCCACTCTGTTCCGTATCGCCGGCGGCATTATGCTCGGACGCGACCAACCCGTTATCCTGCAACTGCTCGACCTGCCTCAGGCGCAGCAGGCATTGCGCGGCGTGATTATGGAAATGCAGGATTGCGCTTTCCCGCTCCTTGCCGACATTTTCGCGACAGACGACCCCGAAGTCGCCTTCAAAGATGCCGACATCGCTTTGTTGATCGGTGCGCGTCCGCGTACCAAAGGCATGGAACGCGCCGACCTGTTGCATGCCAATGCCGAAATTTTCAAAGTACAAGGAGCGGCGTTGAACAAAGTTGCAAACCGCAACGTCAAAGTCCTCGTCGTCGGCAACCCCGCCAACACCAACGCCTACATCGCCATGAAATCCGCGCCCTACATCCCGCCAGAGAACTTCACCGCCCTGATGCGTCTCGACCACCACCGCGCCGTCAGCCAAGTCGCCGAGAAAATCAACCGTCCGATTCCTTCCATCGAGCAAATGTGCGTCTGGGGCAACCACAGCCTGACCATGTACGCCGACTACCGCTACGCCACCAGCAACGGCGAGTCCGTCCAAGACATGATTACCGAACCCGATTGGAACACCGAAGTCTTCATGCCGAAAATCGCCGGACGCGGTGCCGCCATCATCGCCGCGCGCGGTTCGTCGTCCGCCGCTTCCGCCGCGAACGCCGCCATCTACCATCTGCGCGACTGGCTGCTCGGCAGCAGCGGCAAATGGATCACAATGGGCGTCCCCTCCGACGGCTCTTACGGCATCCCCGAAGGTTTGGTTTTCGGCTTCCCCGTCGTCTGCGACGAAGGCAGCTACCGCATTGTCCAAGGCTTGGATTTGTCGGATGAGTTCAGCCGCCAACGCATCGCCGCGACACTGGCAGAGCTGGAAGAAGAACGCGCCGCCATACAAGATATGCTCTAAAAATCGAGGTCGTCTGAAAACCGGTTTTCAGACGACCTTTAATCTTAAAACAACTAATATTCATAATCGTCATTCTCAAAAATTCCTCTTATATTCTAATTGTAAAATTAATTTCGTTATTGGACTAAAATATGAAAATAAATAATCAAGGACATGATTTTGAAGTACTAAATAAATTTATAGAGGAATTGCTTAAATCTCAAGATAAAGAAATTAAAAATAATGAAAATTATATTGCTGAATTAAAAGATAGGCTAAGGAAAAATTCTCAAAATGAATTAAAATTATCTAATAAATATCTAAAAAAATATAACAATTGGAAAAGTAGAGATGAATATAATAATCGTTTAAAAGAAGAGATTGCCAGATTAAATGAAGCTGAAAATATATTTAAATTTTTAGTCAGTGAACAACAAAATGGCGAAGAGGATATTGAAAAAATAAATGAACAATCTAAAAAATTTTTTGAATTGCTATATTGGGATGTAAAACTAAAAAATAAGGAATTCGACGAAATAATCAAGAATATATTGGATTTTTCGAGAGGCTTATCTCCAGTCATTTTATTATTAACAGCATCAGCTATTGGAATAAAGATAGGGCAATGGTATGGATATTTAATAGGATTTTTCTTTGTTTGTCTGTCATTCGGTCTTGCAGTAATGAACTATTTTGATTTTGCAAATAAGATATTCAACAGATACAAAGGAAAGATTTCATTTATTGTCATGTTATTCGTATTATATCTAGTTTTATTTTTTGTAATATTACAATTTATACCCTTGAGAGAAGTGCTGAACAAGTAACTTGAAACAAAAGGCAATATCTGAAATTAATTGAATAGATTCGAAAATTTTTCAGACGACCTCGACTGACATGAACACCACGGAGTCCCCATGACCACATTGGCAAACAAAAAACTCGCCGTCCTTATCGACGCAGACAACGCCCCCGCCGACATCATCGACCGCCTGCTCGAAGAAGTTGCCAAATACGGCATCGCCAGCGTCAAACGCATCTACGGCGACTGGAGCCACGGCCTTTCCAAATGGAAAGCCGCCCTCCTGCCCCACGCCATCATCCCCGTCCAACAATTTGCCTACACCAAAGGCAAAAACGCCACCGATATGGCGTTGGTCATCGATGCGATGGACTTACTGTACAGCGGCAATTTCGACGGCTTCTGCATCGTATCCAGCGATTCCGACTTCACCCGCCTGGCAAGCCGCCTGCGCGAAAGCGGGCTGACCGTGTACGGTTTCGGCGAGAAGAAAACGCCCGAAGCCTTCCGCAAAGCCTGCGACAAATTCATCTACACCGAAATCTTCCGCCCCGAAAAACAACGCCAAGAAAAAGAGAAGAACAACGGCAAGAACAACCCCGCCGCCGCCCCTGACGCACTGTCCCTGCTCAAACGCGCCGTGCGCGAAAACGCCGACGACCTCGGCTGGGCAAACCTCGGCCCCATCGGCAGCTACATCAGCAAAATCAATCCCGATTTCGACTCAAGGCTGTACGGCTACGGCAAACTCTCCGACCTCATCAAATCCTTCGACATCTTCGAACACCGCACCGACAACAACCAACTCCAAGTCCGCCGCCGCAAATCCGCCGACAAGCTGACTGAGAGGTCGTCTGAAAACCCGGTAGCAACCCATCAAGCAGAAGAAACCGTTTCAGACGACCCCAACACCGCGCAAAAACGCAAAACGCGCGGCAAAAAAACCAACCAAACCAAAAACGAAAACACCGCACCAAGCCCAACGGCAGATAGCGTGCAACCGACACCTGCCAAACCCGAACCAGCCGCCAAAAGCAGCAAACTGCCCGTAACCCGCGTTATCCCCGCCGTACAGCAGGCAGTCGATACACACGCCGACGAACAAGGCTGGGCGCGTTTGAGTGACGTCTCCAAGCAACTGACCGCAGAAGGTACCGACCCGCAGCAATACGGCTTTGAAACCATAAACCACCTCATCCACGCCATCTACACCGACTGGCTGGAAATCAAAAAAGCCGGCCGCGGCGAACGCCTGCGCATCAACAAACGCTTTACCGCCAAAGGCTAAGCCAAGCCATAGGTTTGAAGGACAAGGATAATCTGCTGCACAATCTGAAGAGGTCGTCTGAAAACCTCAAAACCGTTTTCAGACGACCTTAACCTATTAATAAGTTATTAATAAATAATTTAAAAGGATAGATAGTAAAATGCCCAATTCCAAACGCAAAGAATTTTGTAAAACCTTACGAAATGATTTTTTAGAATATGGCATGCAAACCTTATTACTTGGATTGACTGCATTCATAACCGCTTTGTTACCAAGCAGAGCAACACAACAAAGATTTATAGATACTCTTGCTAACCACATTATACAAAGTGATGAATTTTTAGTAAATTTAAAAATTTATATTATTTCATCAATAATATTCTTTCCTAACTATTTTATCTACTATCCTTCCCATATTTTTTAATATAATTAAAAAGTTATTCAAAAAAGAAAAACAATTAACCGTAACAAGCAATCTTGATAATAAAATAATAAGTGATGAAATTCCCGGCAAGTTAGATAAATTAAAAAAAATACACATAAAGTTTGGTAGCTATCTTTTGTTTAAGAGAGCTGGTTCTACAATAGCAAACTCAGGCTCGGTGTTACTATTGTTAGTATCTTTTATTACACTTTTGTATTATTTCCCTCAATTCTTTAATCTAAACAAAGAGGAATTGGAAGAAATAAAAAAAATAAGCGATAGAGAACTAATTATCTATTGGATAACTGCATCAATATATTTCCTTTTTTCAATATTCTTGAAGAGTATAAGCACTGTGTTCATAGAAGAACCAATAAAACGATCAAAAAGCAAACCTTCGTCGCAGAATCTCCTTAATAATAAAGAAACAACTAGCTATGAGGTAAGCGGTACGACACCTCTAGAAGACGTGATTCGCCAACTGAAGCTTCCCAACTCAAAAAAACAGGAAACTATTGCCGACCTTATTACGCATTCCTTTGTTTGGGTTAATGATGAATATGAGGTTAAACTCAAAGACCCTGAAAATCTAAAAATCGAGCTAATTTTAGTGCCTAAACAAAGCGATACAAATCAACCTCAAAACTCAGTTGAAAAAACTAAAAACATATCTTAAGGACTATCAGCATGACGAGTAACGAGCCGCAAAAATTGGTCTACAGGCGCTGTTCGGGCACAGCCGAAATGCGTGTCGGCAAAGTAGCTTGCAGCATCGAACTGCTGGGCAAATAAACCCGTTATTTGCCGCTACGTTTTTTATGTAACCGCAGCCAAAAGGCAAAAGGTCGTCTGAAACCTGAACCGCTCCCAAAGTTGGACGCCCCATCCAACCACAAGGGGCGATTCGTCGTTCAGACGACCTTTAATGCTAAAATGTCCTCTGTTTGCCACACACACCGTTTTTCATGAATATTCTCGAAGCCTTATTATTATTGGTCCTGCTGATCGTCATCAGCGCATTCGTTTCCTGTTCCGAACTCGCGCTCGCCTCGGCGCGCAAAATCAAATTGCAAGTCATGGCAAAAGACGGCGGCGACACGCGCGCGCTCGACGTGCTCAATATGCAGCAGCAGCCGGGTAGCTTCATCACCGTCGTTCAAATCGGTTTGAACGCCGTCGCCATTCTCGCCGGTATCGTCGGCGAAGCGGCGGTGCGCCCTTATTTCGGCGGTTTGTTGGCAAACGCGGGCAGTTGGGGCAGTACGGCCGCGTCGCTGCTGACGTTCGCGCTGGTCACGGGCAGCTTCATCCTGATTGCCGACCTGATGCCCAAACGCATAGCGATGACTCATCCCGAAGCGGTGGCGGTGCGCATCGTGCGGCCGATGATGTTCTTGATTTTTATCCTAAAGCCTTTCGTTTGGACATTTGACGGGCTGGCGAACGCGATATTCAAACTTTTCAAAATTTCCACCGTCCGCCAAGAGCAGCTGACTTCGGAAGACATTTACGCCGTCGTCGATGCGGGCGCGCAGGCGGGCGTGTTGAAAGAGCAGGAACACTACCTGATTGAAAATATTTTCGACATGCAGGCGCGCACGGTGACTTCCACCATGAGCACGCGCGAATACATCGCCTATTTCGATAAAAACGACGGCAGCGATACCGTGTTGGAAATCATGTCGGAAAAACCGCACAACAAATTCTTGGTGTGCGACGGCGATTTGGAACGCGTCATCGGCTACATCGAATCACACACGCTGCTGACTTTGTTTTTAAAAGAAAAAGACGTCCGCCTGACCGACAAGCGCGTGTTGCGCAAAGCCTTGTTCATCCCAGACACGCTGTCGCTTTACGATGTATTGGAAACCTTTAAAACTTCCGGCGAAGACTTTGCCGTGGTGGTGAACGAATACGCGCTGGTGGTCGGCGTAGTAACGCTGAAAGACGTGATGAGCATCGTCATGGGCGAGCTGGTCAATACAGAAGAAGAGCCGCAAATCATCAGCCGCACCGAAGATACTTGGCTGGTGGACGGCGCAACCCCGCTCGCCGACGTCATGCGTGCGTTGGATATTGTAGAATTTCCCAATTCTGAAAACTACGAAACCATCGCCGGCTTTATGATGTATTCCCTGCGCAAAATCCCGAAACGCACCGATTTTTTAGTTTACGCGGGCTATAAATTTGAAATCATCGACACCGAAAATCTGAAAGTCGACCAGCTTTTGGTGTCTAAACAAGGGGAAGACGTAGCCAGCCAGCCGGTAAGTTGCTAAAAACTTTTTTCTGAAATAGCGTTACCAAATCTATTGTCTTAATATCTCAAATAACGAAAGGTCGTCTGAAAATCAGTTTTTCAGACGACCTTTTATTTCAAAGCTTATTTTAAAACCCAAACCAATGCCGATTATACGATTTATCCGAAATTCGCGGTTTTCAGACGACCTCTAGTTCTAAAAAAGTCGTCTGAAACGCTGGCACTACTTTGTTAATGCAGATTTCTAAACTGCTCGAGGAAGGCGGGAATACCGGGCAGCATGCCTACTGCGCCCATTGCTGCGCAGAGAATAACAAAGCCGACGGTAGGTACGACGACGCGACCCATAAACCCGAGTTCCGCGCTGCGTTCTTTGCATCCGATTAAGCCCAAGTTGTCCAAAAGCATGGTCAGCGACCAGCCGAAAACAGGGTTGACCAGTGCGGAAGAGAACACAACGATGGCGGCAGACTGGGTGGTTTTACCCTTGCGCGTCATTTCCATGCCGGCTTCCAAAAGCGGAACATAGACGCCGACAATCAGCGCAACGCTCAATACAGGCTGCCAAATCGCCAAATCCATGGGATAGCCCCAGACGGATGCAATGATACAGAACAAGGCAGTCAGTATCGCGCCTGCGGGAATCGGTCGTTTGGCGATAGAGGCGGGAACGATGTAGGTTCCCCATGAAGAGGTAAAATTCGCGCCGCCCAATACCGAGCCTGCGACTTGGCGGACGGAACAGGTGAACATGGTGTCGTCGATGTTCATCAAGGCTTTTTCGGATCGCTCGGGATAGCTGATTTTTTGGAACACTTGATGCCCTAAGAAATCAGGCGACCACATGGCAACGGCGAGTACGGCAAAGGGGAATACGACCAAAAAGCTGTCCATCGTCGGTAAACCCATCATCCAGCCGGTATTTTCACCCCACCAGTAGGCAGGACTCATGGGCGGCAGGCCAGGAGCGGTTTGGAAGGAAAACGGCGCACCCAAAAGATAGGCGGTAAAGCCTGCCAGCACACAGCCCAACGGGACGGCAAGCCAACGCTTGCGCCAATGTTCCAGCAGCGCATAGAGCAAGATGGTGCCGATGATCACGATGAAGGCAATGTAGCTTTTGTCAAAACTGCCTGCCCATTCAAAAAGTTTCTTGACCTGTCCGGTCGTACCGACGAAGCCCAGATACAGCAGCAGCCCGCCGCATACGCCGTTGCTCGTCAGTTTCGCCATCAGGCTGCCGCCCTTGGTAATGCCCAACAAGAAGCCGAACACACCAATCAACAAACCGAAAGCCAGCGGATGGCCGCCTGCGGCAACGACGATAGGAATCAGCGGAATCAGCGGTCCGTGCGTACCGGGTAAGTTGGAAGTGGGAAGAAAGAGGCCGGAAAGCAGCAGGATGAAGATTGAAGCAATCAGCAGCTCGTAACGGACGTTTTGCGGCAGAAAGGTGTCGGGCAGACCCAACGGCACGGCAAACGCCGCCGCCACTGCGCTGACCATCACCACCTTGCCAATCGTTCCCGCCACAGCAGGAATCAGGTCTTCGGGTTCGAAGCGGTAATCGCGAAACGGCAGATTGAGCCGCCAGCGTTTGGGCTGCATGATTTGCAGCTCGTGTTCCAAATACGCCTCACGGCTTTCAAAGTCCGACGACGGCTTGTGCATGCCGGAATATGATGTGTCGTGGTTCATAATTTCTCCTTTGGTCGACTTGTTTTTGGTTTTGTCGGCAATCGCCGTCCGACTTTTTATATCCGCTCCGAAAGCGGCTATACACGGCAAAACCGGTAGTCGGAATCGGGCTGTGTTGTCAACAATTTAGTTTTTGGATACTAACACACAAATTATCCGGTACAAGTAAAAATTTTCGTTTTGGTATGAATAAGTTGGAAAAACAACAAAAAAAGGTCGCCTGAAACTTCAGACGATCTTTGTTTTGAAATTTTTAATCCTCCAAACAGATACAAAGGGGAAGAGTCATTCCTCTCGGTAAAATGACAGGTTTATTTCCAGGTATTTGGATTTTGAAGGAGGATTATTATTCGCTGTTTCCAAGGGTTTCCCCATGTTTTTCGCTCCTGAAAACAACAGCAGTTTAAACCAAACGGAAACACGTTATAATGTAATCCTCTCCGTTCAGAATATTAAGGTCGTCTGAAAGCCTTTATGAAACACGCAATCAAACAAAAAATCCTCGAACAGGCACGCCGTGACGGCGTACAGGTAACCGCTTTGCGCGAGCAGGTGCTCGATATCGTTTTGCAGCAAAGCGGCGTGATTAAAGCCTACAACGTCTTGTCGCAGATGCAGCAGCAAAGCGAGGGCGTGGTTGCGCCGCCGACGGCCTACCGCGCCCTTGATTTTTGGGCGGAGCAGGGCGTTTTGCACAAAGTGGCGGCGGTCAACGGCTATATTTTGTGCAGCCACGCGCAGCATGAGTGCGACGACCATTGCCACGACCACGAAGAAGCCGAAGCGCACCATAGCGCGTTTATTTTGGTCTGCACCGAATGCGGCACGGCGGACGAACAAACCCTGAGCCACGAATGGGCGGCACTGCGCGCAGGCGTTGCCGAAAGCGGCTTTGCGCTGAAAGAAGAACACGTTGTTTTAACTGGAATCTGTAAAAAATGTCAGAAGTGAAAAAAACCAAAGTCCACCTGATTTCAGGTTTTCTGGGAACAGGCAAAACCACCGCGCTTAAAAGCCTGATGGAACAGAAAGACCCGAACGAAAAATGGGTCATCATCGTCAACGAGTTTGGCGAAATCGGTATTGACGGGGCGGTACTGAGCGACAACGGCATCCCCGTGGCAGAAATCGCCGGCGGCTGTTTGTGTTGCACAGCCGGCCCGCAAATGGGCGTAACCGTGCAGAAAATGCTGCGCGACGCCAAGCCCGACCGCCTGATGATTGAGGCAAGCGGACTGGCGCACGCCGCCAGCGTCATCGACGAATTGAAAGCCAAACCGCTGGACAGCCTTTTGGAAATCGGCGCTGTCTTTACCGTCGTCGATCCGCGCCAGTTCATCAACCCCGATTACGCGCAGCAGGCATTGTATAAAGACCAAATCGGCATCTGCGACGTATTGGTCGCCAGCAAAACCGATTTATGCACCCCCGAACAGCTTGCCGAATTTCACGACAAAGCGGCAAAACTGTTCCCGCCCAAAGCCAAAGTGGTCGAAGTCCAAAACGCACAACTCGACATCCAATGGCTCGACATTCCTGTCATCGAAAAATCACGCTACCGCCTCAAAGCCCTGCCGGACAACACTATGGGCTTCCAGTCGCAAGGTTTCACTTTCCCTGCCGGACGCGATTTTGACGGCGAAAAATTGACCAACTTCTTCAACGATCTGCCCAAATTCACAGACGGCCTCGTCCGCGCCAAAGGCGTGTTCCAAGTGCTTGGCACATGGGTGTGGCTCAACTGGGTGGATGGGCAATGGGGTGCTAACCAAGTCTCATGGCGGCGCGACTCGCGCTTCGAGCTGATAGCCAAATCGTTTGACGCGGATTTGATTGAGAAGAAACTGCAAGAGGCTTTGGAAAAATAAGGGGGGTCGTCTGAAAGTTTGTCGCAGCAATTTTCAGACGACCTAAACGATAGTGAAGTCTATTGTTTCAACTGTCAGAATAATATAAAGCAACTGCGTAGCGTGGGCTCTGCCCGCGAATAAATCAAATAAACATCGCAGGAAAGAAGAAAATGGCAAAATTTTTAAATACCAGCGGTACAACGTATTACTTGGAGGAGTTAATTAAAAATGCACAGGAACGGCTTTATTTGATTAGCCCTTATCTAAAATTAAACGATAGGGTAAAAGAGCTTTTAGAAGACAAAGACCGCATGAAAATCGATGTGCGGATTGTAATGGAGAATATAAATTACTTGAAACTATAGCACAGCAACTCGGAAATAATCGTAATGTATCAGGTAGAATTGATCTATTTACAGAATTAAAGGCCTGTCAATCTTGCAACAATGTTATTTTAGAGTTTAGAAATCGCTATCCAAATATTCAATTAAATATTTTTACAGAAAAATAGAATCATGGAAAAAATAAAAAATTATATAGAATTCAAGAAATTATATAAAAATATAACGGAAAAATTTGTCAGAGATTTAGATATAACATTAATTGAAGCAGCTGAATATTCTATAATTGAATTCGAAATTTATTTATCTGAATATCCGGAAGATAGTACATTTATTTTTACAGCATGGGCAATCTATCTGTTAGAAAATAACTGTCTCAATGAAAGAGGAAAAGATAATTTTTTCATCGCGGAAATGAAAAAATGTTATCAACAAACTAATTTGGATAGAATAAAATCTATCTATTCTTCGAGTGACTATCATATTTTTGCTAAGGATGTAAACAAGATTCAACAAACATTTAAATTAAATCTTGCCAATATCATGCAGCAAGAGTAGCAACTGTATTTTTAACCCCGTCGGGCAAAAATACCAAAAACGGTAAATCACTAAAAATACTTTTATACCGCCGCAGCAGCAAGCTGTAGCCTGCATGAAACCTAAAATCCATGCGTAAGGTGTGTGCTCCAGCACGCACGCGTTCCATGATTTACGGATCAATGCCGTCTGAAAAGCTCACAATTTTTCAGTATGGTAAAAGTGAATTGCAGCCATCAGAGGCAGCTTGGTTGAAAAATTTAAATTATGTTCGTACAAGCTATTGTCCGAATCTTCACGCAAAATGTTACGTCAGCGAAGATGCTTGCATTATTACAAGCCTGAATTTATATGAATTCAGCCAAGTAAATAATAATGAAATGGGTATCTTGCTGAAGCGTAGTGAAGATGGAGAAGTCTATCAAGATGCTTATAGCGAAACGCAGCGTATTATCCGTATTAGCGATGAAGTTAAGATTTCAGTCGACGTAGTAGAAAAAGAGCAAGTAGCGCAGAAAAGTCAAGATACAGAAATTGCTAAAAAATACGATACATTGACTGTCGCTAAGCTGGCAGAAAAATGGGAAGTAACAACGGAAGAATGCAATGCGAAACTGTGTCATGCGGGCTTGCAGGAAATAGACGGTAAGTTCTACCGTTTGACAGATACAGGTAAGAAAGCTGGTGCACTTATCAAAAAAGGACGTTACGGATATTTTATTGTGTGGCCGGATAGTTTGACATTGGAAATGGTCGAAGCGGCTGGCAATAATCAGAAAGATTTGCTGGATAGGTTTATTAGCTGGCTTATCAGTTAAATTTTTTGCAAGTATCAAAAGTATAGGTCGTCTGAAAGCAATCCGTACTTTTCAGACGACCTTAAAACCCAAATAGAGGAATACCCCAAGCATGTACCGTTACATCCTCCACCGCCTATTACTCTTAATCCCCACGCTGTTGGGGATTTTGGCGATTACTTTTGCCGTTATCCAATTCGTGCCGGGCGGGCCGGTGGAGCAGATGGTGCAGCAGTTGACGCATGGTGCGGTCAGCGGCGAGACAGCGAATGCGACGGCGGGCAACATTATGAAAAACGGCAACCGCATCAGTCCGGAAGATTTGGCAGCGTTGAATGCGCTCTATGGTTTCGACAAGCCGCCGCTGACGCGGTTTGCGGATATGGTGTGGCGGTTTGCCCGTTTTGATTTGGGCAAGAGTTTTTTCCATCATGAAACCGTGTTCGAGCTGGTCAAACAGAAAATGCCGGTGTCGATGAGTTTGGGCTTGTGGACGTTTTTCCTGACTTATCTGATTTGTATTCCGTTGGGCATTGCCAAGGCGGTGCGCGACGGCAGCCGTTTTGATGCGGTAACGGGGATGGTGGTGCTGGTCGGTTATACCATACCGCCGTTTGTGTTGGGTTTGGTGCTGCTGGTGTTGTTCGGCGGCGGCAGCTTTTTTGCGTGGTTCCCGCAGGGCGGTTTGGTCGGCGATGATTTCGACACGCTGTCGTGGGCGGGCAAAATCAAGGATTATCTGTGGCACATGGCGCTGCCGATTACGGCTTCGGTGGCGGGCAGTCTGGCGGTAACGACGGTGTTGACGAAAAACGTGTTTCTTGAAGAAATCCGCCGCCAATATGTCTATACTGCCCGCGCCAAAGGCTTGCCGGAGAAGCAGATTTTGTGGAAACACGTTTTCCGCAACGCGATGATTCCGCTGATTACCGGTTTCCCCGCCGCCTTTATCGGCGCGTTTTTCACCGGTAGCTTGCTGATTGAAACCTTGTTCTCGCTCGACGGGCTGGGGCTGCTTTCCTACGAGGCGGTGATGAAGCGCGATTATCCGGTGGTGATGGGAACGCTGTATGTGTTCACGCTGATGGGTTTGCTGGCGAAATTGGTGTCGGATATTTCTTATTCGTGGGTCGATCCGCGCATTCATTTCGGCGGACAGAAATAGGTCGTCTGAAAACTTAAAGAATTATGGAGTTTAAATATGATTAAACGTTTAAAAGATATTTCTGAAGAAAGCCGCGAACATAAAAACGATGGTGCAAAAGTAGTCCGTATGGAATTGCAGGATGATGAAGCAACCAAACGGTTGGTCATGCATAGCGCAAAGCGCGTAATTGCCGCGCATAAGTCAGAATTGGAAAAGTTGGCTTATAAATGAATAATATAAATACGAATTTTGTTATTTTTGTACATGATGAAATCCTGTATCAAACCAAAGTAGGTAAAACAGGGGTCGATTTAGGACGCTTGGAAAGTGTTTTAGGCAGAGTTGACCAGCAAATTTATTACAATCAAATTGATAATGCTTTTGAGATAGCAGCATGGTATGGCGTAGCTTTGGCAAAAGGTCATGCTTTTGTTGATGGAAACAAGCGTACCGGATTGGCAGTAATGCTGACATTTTTGGAAATTCAAGGCATTGATATTCAATATAATACTGGTTTGGATGATTTGATGGTCGATATTGTGGAGAGTAAATTGCCACATGAAACGTTAGCCGAGAAAGTGGCAGAATTTCTTTATCATTTAATGATTTGAATATTCAAACGACCTTTGTGCAACCCAATTATGAAAACACACACCTCAAACCCCACTTGGCAGGCCTTCAAGCAACACAAACGCGGCTGGTTCGCGTTGCGGGTTTTAGCCGTTTTGTTCGCCGTCGCGCTGCTTGCGCCTTTGTGGAGCAACGACAAGCCCTTGTGGATACGTTATCAGGGCGAATATTATTTTCCGCTGGTAAACGAATACAACGAAACCGTGTTCGGCGGCGATTTCGACACGCCTGCCGATTACCTCGATCCGCTGATACGCGGCAACATCACGTCAAACGGTAATTACGCCGTTTATCTGCCCAATCCCTACGACGCCGATACGCTCAATGATTTCGACACGCAGCCTGACCCTGCAAGTCCGTCCGAAAGGCACTTGCTCGGCACGGACGACCGCGGTCGTGATGTCTTGGCGCGTTTGGTTTACGGATTCCGCGATTCCCTGTTGTTCGCCCTTGCGCTGACTTTGGTAACGACCGTAATCGGCGTGATCACCGGCGCGGTGCAGGGTTATTTCGGCGGCAAGACCGACCTTTTGATGCAGCGTTTTATCGAAATCTGGGGCGGGATGCCGGAGCTTTACCTCTTGATTATCCTGTCTTCGTTTTTTAATCCCAGTTTGTTGATTTTGCTGGCGTTGCTGTCGCTGTTTGGTTGGATGGGGCTGTCCGACTACGTCCGCGCCGAGTTTTTGAAAAACCGTCAGGCAGATTACGTTTTGGCGGCGCGTTCGATGGGCGTGGGCAACCGCGCGATTATGTGGCGGCACATCCTGCCCAACAGCCTGACGCCCGTATTGGCGTTTCTGCCTTTTCGTATCTCCGGCGCGGTGCTTGCGCTGACCAGCTTGGATTTCCTCGGTTTGGGCGTTCCCGCGTCGCAGGCGAGTTTGGGCGAACTCTTGGCGCAGGGCAAGGACAACTTAGACGCTTGGTGGATAGGCTTGTCCACCGTCGGTACGCTGACGGTTATGCTGCTTTTGCTGGTGATGATAGGCGAGGGCTTGCGGCAGGCGTTTGACGTGCGCGCTAGGGGATAGTATAAGCACGGAAATTCTGAGGGAGCGCCCATTGATGGGCAACCCGTGCCTTTAGAAGTTTCAGACGACCTCTATAATATTTTACTCACTTCATTTTTAAAGAATTTCAATGAACCAAACACACAATACAAACTTCTACGAAATGCTGACCGCTGCCTGCCGTAAAAACGGCAAAGGGACTGCGGTGTTCAATGATAAAGAAAAAACCACTTACCATGCACTCAAGCAGGAAGTCGATGCCGTAGCCGCATATCTGCAAAATATGGGCGTCAAATTCGGCGACAAAGTGGCTTTGGCGGTATCCAATTCGCCGGAGTTTATCAGCGCCTATTTTGCCGTCTCCGCCATCGGCGCGGTTGCCGTACCGATGAATACGTTTTTGAAAAACAACGAATACGCGTATATTTTGAACGACTGTAAAGCGCGGTTTATGTTTGCTTCGGCAGGTTTGCAGAAAGAATTGAAGGGGCTGAAAAAACAGACCCGCGTCGAGAAAATCATTTGGATAGGAGAAGCGAAAGCAGCGGACGAAGCCGATGTGCGTTTTGAAGAAGCGCGCCGTTTTTCGGGTACGCCCGATTTGAGCCACCAGCCGAAAATCGATGATTTGGCGCATATTATTTACACTTCCGGCACGACAGGCCACCCAAAAGGCGCATTGATCAGCTATGGCAACCTGTTCTCCAACCTTGAGGGCATCGAGCGCATCTTTAAGATTACCAAACGCGACCGCTTCGTCGTGTTCCTGCCGATGTTCCACAGCTTTACGCTGACGGCCATGGTGTTGCTGCCGATTTATATGGCGTGTTCGATTATTTTGGTGAAATCCGTTTTCCCGTTCTCCAATGTTTTGAAACAGGTTTTATTCAAACGCGCGACCGTGTTTTTAGGCGTGCCCGCGATTTACACCGCCATGAGCAAGGCGAAAATCCCTTGGTATTTCAGATGGTTCAACCTCGTCCGTCTGTTTATCAGCGGCGGCGCGCCTTTGGCGGAACAAACCATCCTCGACTTTAAAGCGAAGTTCCCGCGTGCCAAGCTTTTGGAAGGCTACGGCTTGAGCGAATGCTCGCCCGTCGTCGCCGTCAACACGCCCGAAAGGCAAAAAGCCCGCAGCGTCGGCATCGCCTTGCCCGGATTGGAAGTCAAAGCCGTCAACGACGAATTGGTCGAAGTACCGACGGGCGAAGTGGGCGAACTCATCGTCAAAGGCGGTTCGGTCATGCAGGGCTACCTGAATATGCGCGATGCCACGGACGAAGCCATCGTCAACGGCTGGCTGAAAACAGGCGATTTTGTCACGATAGACGAAGACGGCTTTATCTTTATCGTCGACCGCAAAAAAGACCTGATTATTTCCAAAGGGCAAAACGTTTATCCGCGCGAAATCGAAGAGGCGATTTACAAACTTGACGCCGTCGAAGCCGCAGCCGTCATCGGTGTGAAAGACCAATATGCCGACGAAGAAATCATTGCCTTTATCCAACTCAAAGACGGCGAAACGTTGGACGAAGCCGACGTGCGCGCCCATTTGCGCGGACATTTGGCGAATTTCAAAATCCCCAAACAGATTTACTTTAAAGACGAACTGCCGAAAAACGCCACGGGCAAAGTGTTGAAACGGGTGTTGAAAGAGCAGTTTCAGAAATAATAAGCGTTCAGACGACCTCGGTTTGCGGGTTTGAATCAGAGGTCGTCTGAAAAGCAGAAAGCAGATGTTTGTTGGGCGCGATTTTTGTTCATCATCAGATATGGCTTACTGCTTCGTAAAGATTTCTGCCCGTGCGGCGGGTATTGCCGATTTGATTCCACCCGTTTTCCGTTTTCAGACGACCTCGATACCATGACAAAACCCATCCTTGAAATTGAAAACCTAAACGCCTTTTTCCCCGGCAAGCAAGTCCTGCACAATGTCAGCCTGAGCGTACAGACCGGCAGGAAACTGGCATTGGTCGGTGAGAGCGGCAGCGGTAAAACTGTGTTGGCGCAGGGCATTATGCGGCTGAATCCGCTGGTGTCGTTTGACGGTCGTCTGAAATTTGACGGCAACGATTTGCTGACCCAATCCGAACGTGCCCTGCAAAAGCTGCGCGGGCGGGAAATCGGCATGGTGTTCCAAGAACCGATGACCGCGCTTAACCCCGTGATGCGCGTCGGCGCGCAGATTGCCGAAGTGCTGACCCTGCATCTGGGTTTGGACAAAAAACAGGCATGGGCGAGGGCGGTCGAACTCTTGGCGGAAACCGGCATCCGCGAGCCTGAGCAGAAAGCCTTTGCCTATCCCTTCCAGCTTTCTGGCGGACAGCGGCAGCGGGCGATGATTGCGATGGCGGTTGCCGCCGAACCCAAGCTCTTGATTGCCGACGAACCGACCACCGCCTTGGATGTCGCCGTGCAGGCGCAGATTCTCGATTTGTTGGCGCGCTTGCAGCAGGCGCACAACATGACCATGCTCTACATCACCCACGACCTGAACCTTGTCTGCCGCTTTGCGGACGACGTCGCCGTGATGCGCGGCGGACGCATTGTCGAAACGGGCGCAGCGGCGGAAGTGTTCGCCCGTCCGCAACACGAATACACGCAAATGCTGTTGAACGCCGGCGCCGCGCGCAAGGTCGTACCTTTGGCGGACAACCCCGCCACCGTCTTGCAGGCGGAGCAGCTTTCCGTCGCCGTCAAAGAAACGGCAGGCTGGTTCAAAAAACGCAGCAAAACCCTGCTGGAGCCGGTTTCCTTCGATTTGAAAGCGGGCGAAACGCTGGGCATCATCGGAGAAAGCGGCTGCGGTAAAACCACGCTGGCAAAAGCCGTGATGCACCTTATCGATGCGGAAGGCCGTCTGAAAATCAACGGTGAAGCTTGGACGCGCGAATCGAGACGCGACATCCAAATGGTGTTCCAAGACCCGTTCGGCGCATTCAACCCGCGCATGAACGTCTTTAACATCGTTTCCGAAGCCTTGCGCGTCCACGAACCCGATTTGTCCCGCGCAGAAATGCGGCAGCGCGTGCAAGACGTATTGCGGCAGGTCGGACTGCCCGAAGACGCGCTCGAACGCTATCCACACGCCTTTTCCGGCGGACAACGCCAGCGGCTCGCCATTGCCCGCGCCATCATCGTCCGTCCGAAAATCCTCGTTTTGGACGAACCGACCAGCGCGCTCGACGTACAATGGCAGCAACAGATTCTGGAGCTGCTCGCCGATTTGCAGAAAAAACACGGTCTCAGCCTCATCATCATCAGCCACGACCTCGCCGTCATCCGCGCCCTGTCGCACCGCGTGATGGTGCTGAAAGACGGCAAAATCGTCGAAGAGGGCGGCTGCGAAACCGTATTTGCCAACCCTTCCAGCGATTACACGCGCCATCTGATGAGCTTTAGGGCAGGCTGAACTGTCGGATAGGTCGTCTGAAAAACATTAGCCAATCCCGATGGCAACCTTACAAAAAAGCTATTACACTTTTGCGACACTTGAAATTTTCAGCCCCAAGCCCTATCCTGCACAACATCTGATTCAATTTGACACAAAAAGGAAAAACTCATGAGCAGCGAACTGATTATCCACACCACCGATGCAAATTTCGAACAAGACGTTTTGAAATCCGACGTTCCCGTATTGCTCGACTTCTGGGCACCTTGGTGCGGACCTTGCAAAATGATCGCTCCGATCTTGGACGACATCGCCGCCGAATTTGAAGGTCGTCTGAAAGTCGTCAAAATCAACATCGACGAAAACGAAGCCACCCCCGCCAAATTCGGCGTGCGCGGTATTCCGACGTTGATGGTGTTCAAAAACGGCGAAAACGTCGCCACCAAAGTCGGCGCTTTGGCAAAAGGTCAACTGACCGCATTTGTAAACGCTTCTTTGTCTTAAGTTTCAACAACGCAAAAGGTCGTCTGAAAATTTTCAGACGACCTTTTTGTTATAATTTCCCTTTTCCCCGAACTAGAAAACAGGTACAGGCGGCAATATGGAAGTCATCCAATACCCAAATTCCCCTTTCAAACTCCACCAACCCTTCCCGCCCGCAGGCGACCAGCCTACCGCCATTGCCGGCCTGCTCGAAGGGCTTTCAGACGGCCTTGCCTATCAAACCCTGCTCGGCGTAACCGGTTCGGGCAAAACCTACACGATGGCGAACGTCATCGCGCAAAGCGGCCGCCCCGCCATCATCATGGCGCACAATAAAACCCTTGCCGCCCAGCTCTACGCTGAAATGCGCGAATTTTTCCCTGAAAACGCGGTGGAATATTTTGTCTCCTACTACGACTATTACCAACCCGAAGCCTATGTGCCCAGCCGCGATTTGTTTATCGAAAAAGACAGCGCGATCAACGAACACATCGAGCAGATGCGCCTTTCCGCTACCAAAAACCTGATGACGCGCGACGACGTGATTATCGTCGCCACCGTGTCCGCCATTTACGGTATCGGCGACCCGACCGAGTATCAACAAATGGTGTTGTCCGTCAAAGAAGGCGACACCATTGAGCAGCGCGACATCATCGCCACGCTCGTTTCCATGCAGTACGAACGCGGTGATTTGGATTTCAAACGCGGCAGCTTCCGCGTGCGCGGCGACGTGATTGACGTGTACCCCGCCGAAAGCTCCGAAAACGCCCTGCGCATCAGCCTGTTTGACGACGAAATCGACCGCCTCGATATGTTCGACCCGCTTTCAGGCAGCCTGCACCAACGCGTCGGCCGCTACACCGTCTTCCCGTCCAGCCACTACGTTACCCCGCGCGACACCGTATTGCGCGCCTGCGAGTCCATCAAAGAAGAATTGCGCGAACGCATTGAATTTTTCGCCCGCGAACAACGCCCCGTCGAACAACAACGTATCGAACAGCGCACCCGCTTCGACCTCGAAATGCTCTACGAAATGGGCTTCTGCAAAGGCATCGAAAACTACTCCCGCCACTTCTCCGGCAAAAAAGAAGGCGAACCGCCGCCCACGCTGATGGACTACCTGCCCGACAACGCCATCATGTTCATCGACGAAAGTCACGTTACCGTCACCCAAATCGGCGGCATGTACAAAGGCGACGCATCGCGCAAGCAAAACCTCGTCGACTACGGCTTCCGCCTGCCTTCCGCCCGCGACAACCGCCCGCTCAAATTCCACGAATTTGAAAAAGTCATGCCACAAACCGTCTTCGTTTCCGCCACCCCCGCCAAATACGAAGAAGAACACGCCGGACAAGTGGTCGAACAAGTCGTCCGCCCCACAGGGCTGGTCGACCCCCAAATCATCATCCGCCCCGTCGCCACCCAAGTCGATGACCTAATGAGCGAAATCAACGACCGCATCCAAAAAGGCGAGCGCGTACTCGTTACCACCCTCACCAAACGCATGGCGGAGCAACTCACCGACTATTACAGCGAACTCGGCATCAAAGTGCGCTATCTGCACAGTGACATCGACACCGTCGAGCGCGTTGAAATCATTAGAGATTTGCGGCTCGGCCTGTTTGACGTACTCGTCGGCATCAACCTCTTGCGCGAAGGCCTCGACATCCCCGAAGTCTCACTCGTCGCCATCCTCGACGCCGACAAAGAAGGCTTCCTGCGCTCCCACCGCAGCCTGATTCAAACCATAGGCCGCGCCGCGCGTAATGTAAACGGCGTCGCCATCCTGTACGCCGACAAAATCACCGACTCCATGAAAGCCGCCATCGACGAAACCGAACGCCGCCGCGAAAAACAGATTAAATTCAACGAAGAACACGGCATCGTACCGCAGCAGATTAAAAAACAAGTCAAAGACATCATCGACGGTGTGTACCACGAAGAAGACGGTGGCAAAGGTCGTCTGAAAGGTAAAGGTAAGAACAAGGTTAAAGTCGGCGAGATTCACAACGAAGAAGACGCGATTAAAGAAATCGCCAAACTGGAAAAAGCCATGCAGCAGGCGGCTAGGGATTTGCAGTTTGAAGAAGCGGCTGTGTTGCGGGATAGGATTCGGGGGATTAAGGAAAGTCTATTTGGTAGTATTTAGAAAATCTTTTTAGGGTTAGATTAATATGAACGTAGTTTTTTTATTTAATTCAGATCATCCAACTTTGGGTTCTTATTATGGTTTTTCCATCATGAAAGCCATTTTAGAAACTCATGTATTACAAAGCACAAAACGTAGCATGCGCGTATCTATTGGAGATGTTATCATTCACAATGGTGAAAAGCCACTGAGGATAAATGATTATAGAATAATACTTAAAGAAATATACACACCAACCACACTAAATCTCATCCATAGAGAAAAACTTTATAATTCATTTCTAACTTCAACAATTTTTTGTTGGATGTTTCAAAATATGGATATAAAAACAGCTCAATCACTTCATGAAAAACTTAATATTTTTGATCCTTATTTGGGAGCTATGGATATTAAATTCTCAAATAATATCCATCTTCAGGTTTTTAGAAACAGTTTGATTGAATTGTTCCGTATTGAGAACGGGATTATTTCCATATTCTATGGTTTTAATGAAGATCCAGAAAATTATGAAAATGAATTGCTCGTGCAACATGGTTTTAAAGTAAAGCATGAATGTATAGGAGCAAGAAGAACAATATTCGATAACTTTGATACGTTGAATCATTTCAAAAGGATTGAGTCATTTGAGGAATTTTTTACAAACATGCTTGATCTGAAAAATGAAGACATATCGGATATTATCTATGCACTAGAAGAGCTTCATCCTAAGCTTTTTGATGTATTAGCAGCTGCTTCTAGAACATTAGAAAGGGCAGAGACTGATGAAGATTTAGCCCAAGCAGCATTATCAGGTAGAAGATTTTTGGAAAAATTGGCAGACTATCTGTTTCCTGCTCAAGAGAAACCCTGGAGAGATAGAAAAGTTGGAAAAACCCAATATAAAAATAGAATTTGGGCATACATTACTATTGAGTGTGAAAAAAATAATAATATGTCTTCTTTAGAAACTCTTGGGAAAGAGACTGACAGATTAATTGATTTGTTTAATGCTGGATTACATGCTAATCCAACTAAAGAGAAAGTAGAAGCTGCATTCTGTGATCTGGTTAAATGGCTTGTGGCAATTATTAAAATTAACCCAGCATCAGTCCGAAAACCAAATCTAGCATATGAAGAAGAACTTGAGAATTTTCTGATGACTTTTTTAGATAACAAATAGCAAGCCGTAGCCTGCACCCCCGCCAACCGCGTTCGTGGCTGCGCCACACACCCCACCTGCGGATGGCACAAACTTTAGAACCAAGGTGTAGCAACTGTATTTTTCACCCCGTCGGGCAAAAATACAAAAACTCAAATCAAGCCGTTTGGATACCGTTTTCGGTGGTACCGTTTTCGGCAAAGTAATCACGCATCCGGGCATTCAATACTGTCAGCAGTTTGCGCATACATGCCGTAACGGCAACCTTATACGGCTTACCCTTGAACAGCAGGCGCTGATAGAAATCCCGAATAAGCGGTTCAAAACGTGTCGCTACCACGGTAGCCATGTACAGCGCCTTACGCACCGCAGACCTTCCGCCGAAGCAGCGGCTTTTGAATTTGGTTTCCCCGCTCTCCCTCGGGTGCGGGGCAATACCGACCAGACTCGCCAGCCGTTTGTGGCTCAGCCGCCCCAATTCGGGCAGCATCGCCATCAGCGTAGCCGTCGTTATCGAACCGATGCCTTTGATTTGTTCCGCTACTTGGGCTTTGCCGTCAAAATGCGTGTGGGTGTGGTCATCGATTTGTTTGTCCAATTCGTCAATCAGCCGGTCAAAATGGGCAATCAGTTGTTTGACGCTTTCGACTTGCGTTTCATGAACCTGATGCAGACGGTTTTTCTCGGCAGTCCGCATATCCACCAGTTGGTTGCGGCGGTTGACCAATGCTTCCAACACTTCTTCCGCTTCAGTGGGCGGTTGGTAGAGCATGGTTTGCCAACCTTCTTTCTGCATCATCATCTGTGCGAAGAAGGCGAGCATTTGGGCATCTTTGGCGTCGGTTTTGGTCAGCGACTGCGATTGGGCAAACTGATGCGTCTGACGCGGGTTGGCGATGATCACGGCCATACCTGCGCGGTGGATGGCTTTGGCGGCGGGGATTTCGAGACCGCCGGTGCTTTCCATCACGACGAGGGCGACGTTGTGTTTTTTAAGGTATTCGACGGTATGGGCGATCCCTTTGGGGTTGTTGGTTTCGGTTTTGGTTTTAGACAAAGACGAAACGGCGATGACGAAGTTTCGTTTGGCGATGTCGATGCCTGCGTAATTGTGTTGGGTACTCATCATAAACCTGCCTTGCATTCGGTTGTGTTGTCTGGCAACTGTCCGGTTGTGTCGATGGGTTGCCCGACCGCTCCCTGAGCTACTCAACGGTTGTTTGCCTTGGTCGGATGCGGGTGGCGGCCGGGCGGTTTGTTGCTATGATACGGGAGTTCCGATATACAAGGGTGTGTGCGGTACGCACGCACGCGTTTTTTGCCTTTCAAACTATTGTTTCAAACTTTCAGACGACCTCAAAAGTCGTCTGAAAATCTCTAGCATAAAGGTCGTCTGAAAACCAATTTGGCGTTTTCAGACGACCTTTTGCTGATTTTGGGCTGCCGATACGGTTTTTTAAGAGCTGATTTCCTCCAGCGTCCTGCCTTTCGTTTCTTCACCTAAAGCCAAAATTACCAATACAATCAGCATCATCACGCCGGCAAACATCATGAATATATTGCCGAATCCTTCGCTGCCGCCGACCATTTTGGCGACCACCATAGGCGCGAGAATGCCGCCGATGCGCCCGATTGCGCCAGCCCAGCCGGAGGCGAAGGCGCGGAAGCGGAGGGGGTAGAGTTCGGGTGTGTAGGTGTATAAAACGCCCCATGCGCCGAGGTTGAAGAACGACATCAGGCTGCCCCACGCCATGACTTCGGCGGCGCTGCTGCTTTGTCCGAAAAACCACGCGCAGACGGCACAGGCAGCGAGAAAGCCCGCCAAAGTCGCTTTGCGCCCGATTTTTTCCACCAATGCCGCTGCCGCGATGTAGCCGGGCAGTTGCGCGACGATCATCACCAGCACATATTCAAAGGTTTTGACCACCGTATTGCCTTGTTCGACCAAGAGTTTCGGCAGCCAAGTAAAAATGCCGTAATAGGAAAAGACGATGCCGAACCAGACCAGCCACAGCATCAGCGTGCGCCGTGCGAAAGGCTGTTGCCATAATTGTATGAAACGGATGCGCTGTTTTTGCTGTTGCGGCGGTGCTACGGCTGTTGCGGCGGGCGTAATTCCCGCTTCATTTTCCAAGCGGCTGACCAGCCGGTGCGCTTCGTCCGTTTTGCCTTGCGAGAGCAGGTATGGGACGGATTCGGGGATGAATTTCAACACCAGCGGGATATACAAAATCGGTAGTGCGCCGATTAAAAACGCGCTGTGCCAGCCGAATTTTGGGATAAAGAAATAGGAAGCGAGTGCGGCGGCAAGCCAGCCTAAGCCCCAAAAACTTTCCAGTAAGACGATAAACCGACCGCGTACTTTCGGAGGGGCGTATTCGCTGACCAATGACACCGCGACGGGGAGCTGCCCGCCCAATCCTACGCCGACAAAGAAGCGGCAGGTAAGCAGTGTTGCAATGTCGGGAGCGAAGGCGCATAGGCCTGTCGCCGTGCTGTACACTGCCATGGTCGCGGCAAATACGGTTTGCCTGCCGAAGCGGTCTGCCAGCCAGCCACTCGCTACCGCCCCCAGTGCCATGCCGATAAAGGCGATGCTGACTATCCAGCCCAGTTGCGCCGGCTGCAAACCCCATTCTTTGCCCAATGCGGGCAATATAAACGACACGATGCCGGTATCCATTGCGTCAAACAGCCAACCGATGCCGACCAATACCAGTAATTTGTAGTGGAACCTGCCCGGCGGCAATGCTTGCAGGCGGGAAAGAATGTCCATCTTGATTCTCCTTTGGGATTTTGAGGAAGTATATATAGCAGATTCGCTTGATTTTTGATACGGTACCTGCCAGCTGCCGTCATTCCCGCGCAGGCGGAAAACCGTCGGAAACTTTGAACAACAGATATTTGCAAAACGGTTGCCGAAATTCAAAAGTGGATTCCCGCCTGCGCGGGAATGACGACATAGATGCTTTTGATTTGGACTTACAGTAGAGTTTTTGCGAAATTGGGTGTTACCGGAAAGTAGGCCCGGTGCTTGAGTGTGTACTGAAAATGGTTTGAGGCCGTCTGAAAACGATTGGGCAAAATCCGATATGTCCGTTTTCAGACGACCTTTTCTAATTTTCTTCTTTTGCCCAATGCTCCCTTACCCGCGCTTTGCCGTCCGCGTCCAAACGGCGGTAAAGGTTGATGACTTCCTCGGCGGAGGCGGTGTTTTCCGGCTGCGCCGCGCCGAACAGGGAGCGCACATAGTCATCCGCCGGATGGTTTTGAATATCCTGCGGCGTATCGACCTGCACCAGCCTGCCTTGGTGCATCACGCCGATGCGGCAGGCGAGTTTGGCGGCTTCGTTCATGTCGTGGGTAACGAAAACGATGGTGGTGCCGAGTTTTTTGTGTATCAGGGACACGGTTTCCTGAAGGGAAGCGCGGGCGAGCGGGTCGAGGGCGGAAAAGGGCTCATCCATCAGCAAGATGTCGGGCTTGGCGGCGATGGCGCGCAGGATGCCGATGCGCTGCTGTTCGCCGCCGGAGAGTTCGTGCGGATAGCGGTTTAGGTAGGTTTCGGGCGGCATACCGACCAGCTCGAGCAGTTCGTTCACGCGCGATGTACGCTTCGGTTTGTCCCAGCCCAAAATGTCGGGCATCAGCTCGATATTCTGCCGCACGGTCATGGTGGGGAACAGGGCGATTTGCTGCAGCACATAGCCGATGCGGTGCCGCAGCCCGCGGATGTCGTAATCTTTGATACGCCTGCCGTTGAAATAAACATCGCCGTCGGTCGGCTCGGTCAGCGCGTTAATCATGCGCAGCGTGGTGGATTTGCCGCTGCCCGAACCGCCCACCAACACGAAAAACTCGCCTTGATAAATGGTCAGATTCAGTTCGTTTACAGCGGTGTGGTTGTCGTAGCGTTTGCTGACGTTTTTGAATTCGATTAAGGGAGTATGTTCAGGCTGCATCATAAATATCCTTTGCAACTTCGACAAAACGGCGCGGCTCGCGTTCTAGCAATTTCGGCAGGTCGTCTGAAACGGCGGCAAGTTCGCCTTTAGCAATGGCGGTGTAGGTGGAAACCCATGCTTCAATCTGCCAGTCGGGCGCGTCAGGGTACGCGGCTTTGCGGCTGGCGAAGGCTTCTTCTAGGGTTTCGTTGTGGTAGCGGTGCGGTTTACCGGTAATTTCGGTTAGGACGGCGGCTATTTCAGCGAAGCTTAATGATTGGGAACCTGTCAGCGTGTAGGTTTGATTATCGTGGCGGTGGTTGCCGCATGCGATGTCGGCGATGACGTTTGCCGCCGCTTGGGCAACATCGCGCTGCGAAACGCAGGCAACGCGCCCATCGTCGGCAGGGCCTGCGATGATGCCGTCTGCGTTGGCAATCGTTGCCATCATCTCGCTGTAAAAATTGTCGCGCAGAAAGGTGTAACGCATATTTGTTTGTCGGATCGCATTTTCGGTAACCGCATGGGTGCGCGCCAGCGTGAAGGTGCTGTCCAACGCCGCCTGTGCAAAAGAGAGATAGACAATGTGTTTCACGCCCGCTTCCGAAGCAGCCTGCACCAAAGTCAAATGCTCCTGCTCGCGCGTCGGGCTCTCGGCGGCGGACACCATAAACAGCACCTCCACCCCGTTTAACGCCTGCTTGGCAAGCTCCAAATCGTCATAGGCAAACCGCCGCGCTTCGCAGTTCGGCAGGGCGGGCGCTTTGGTGGGGTTGCGCAGCGGCAGAATCAGCGGCAGGCCGCGTGTGTTCAGATGACGGGCGACCATGCCTCCGATGTTGCCGCTGGCGCCGGTGATGGCGATGTTCATGGGGAACTCCTTGGGAAGTGGAGGAAAATAATAGGGGAAGGGTAGCTGAAAAAGTGGCTTTAGGGTAGACGGATTTTCAGACGACCTTTTAGAAGTAGTAAAGGTCGTCTGAAAACCGATATGAAGATTTTTCAGACGACCTTCGAATCACAGAACTCATTTCTCCCGTTTCTGCTGCATCAGCCAATCACGGGCTGGTTCGAGCAGGTAGGCGTAATCAAACGAATACATATGCTCCGCGCCTTTGTGGGTGCTGTTTTCTGGAATCACCGTATTCGGCGTGAAGCGGATGAAGTTGATGCGTCTGCCTTGGGCAAGCATTTGTTGGACTTTTGCGTTTTGTTCGGACTGCGGCAGTTTGGCGGAAAACTCGGTTTCGGCGTAGGCGACTTTGTTTTGTTGCAGCATTTCGCCGACTTGCGCCATGCCTGCCGATGCCTTCGGGTCGGCGGCGGAAACGGTGTAGATGAATTTTGCCCGCGTCAGCGGTTTTAATACGTTGATGTCCCATTGGCTGCCGACGAACATGGAAGCGGCGAAGAAATCCGGCTCAATGCTGTTGAGATAAAAGGAAATCATGCCGCCCATGGATTGGCCGGTGGTGTAAACGCGGTCGGGGTCGATCAGTTTTTGGGTCATCAGGCTTTTGACGAGGCGCAGGGTCATGCCGACTTCGTCTGAGGTTTGCCATTGGTCGTTAACCGCCGTTTCGGTGTAGGACGGCACGAGGACGAAGGCGGGGTGTTTCGCCTGCGCTTCGTCGGTTGCCCAAATAATGCCGCCGTAGCCCTGCATCAGCGGGGCTTTCACGCCTTTGCCTGCGGTACTGGCGTCGGCAATGAACATCACCAGCGGGTATTGGCGGCCGGGTTCGAGATTTTTCGGCGTGTACAGGTTGTACTGCATTTCCTTGCCCGTTTGCGGGTCTTTGAAGGTCAGCACTTCAAAACGCGGGGCGATTTGCTCGCGCAGGGCGAGCAGGCGGCTGTCGTAGGATTTGTCCGCGCCGCCGTATTGCTTGTCCCAAGCGGGATTTTGCGTGCTTTGGGCGGCGGGGCTGTTTTCAGCGGTGTTTTGCGTGGCGGTGCAGGCTGCCAGCAGCAGGCCGGCGGCGATGACGGTGGCGGTTTTTTTCATGAGATTACTCCTTAAAAGGTTGAGGGAAACAGTTAATTTGCTTTCACGCCCAAGCGGTTCAGCGCGTCAATGGCAGGCTGGGAAACATGGTCGCCGCGTGCGGCGGATTTCTGATACCAGCGCACGGCTTGGGTCATGTCTTTTGCCGTACCGATGCCGTTTTCGTAGCAATAGCCCAGCCAGTATTGCCCCGTGATGTCGCCCGCTTCGGCAGCCTGCGTGAAGTAGACAAAAGCGGTTTGTGCATTTTTGGCGACGCCTTCGCCGTTCAGATACATCAGGCCCAGATAACGCGGCGCTTTCATATGCCCCGCCTGCTGCGCCTGCTCAAAGTAGGGCTTGGCGTGTTGGTAATCCTGTTTTTGATACAGGGCGATGCCTTTGTCCAGCAGGGCTTTCGCCTGCTCGTTATGCTGCGGGACGGCAGAACAGGCGGCGAGAAGAGCGGAGATGGCAAGCGCGGATAGTTTGGATTTCATGGGTGTTTCTTTAAAAGTGGGGAAAGGGGGATTGTAGGAATATCATGCGTTTACGGCAAGCGGCGGGGTGCAGGCTGCCATCGGTCCGAATCTGCGATTCGGCAAACCGATGTGCGTGCCTGTGGTGCTGCTTTTCGGGCTTTCAGACGGCCTTAAAAGCAGCCTGCACTTTCAGGTAGCCTCTTTGCCATACATTTCCCGCAACACCTCCGTCAGCCAGTCGAACACTTTTAACACGCGCCCGGAAGTTACTGTGCGTTGCGGGCGGTAGATGTAGAGTTGCCACGGGCGGCGCGGGATTTCGGGGAAGAGTTCCACCAGTTCGCCGTTTTGCAGGTGGATTCGGCACAGATGTTCCGGGATATAGGCGGCAACGCTGCCTGCCAGTGCGGCGGCGAGTTCGTTGGCAGGGTCGTCCGTGATGAAACGGATGTTTTTTGGAAAAACGTGCATTTCTGAGTTGAGCGGCCAGCCCCACGGGCGGTTGGTGTTGGCGTTAATGAGCGACGATGCGGGGAAACGGCCGGTTAATTCGTCTAGGCTTTGCGGCGTGCCGTGGCGGGCGAGATAGGCGGGGGAGGCGACGATTTTGTCGGTGGTGTCGCAGATTTTGCGGACAATCATCAAATCTTCTGCCTGTGTCCCGATGCGGATGCCGATGTCGAGTTGGTTTTCCACCGCGTTAAGTTTGGCGTCGTTGCTGCGCCAATCGATATAAAGTTCGGGATAGTCGGCGCATTTTTCCAGCAGGCGGGTGAGTATGCGGCTGTTATCGTTCCACTGCGGGACGGTAATGCGGACGATGCCGCGTATCTCGTCTTTTTCTTTGGCGGCAGAAAACAGGTTTTCGCTGTCGGCAAGGAGCTGCTGGGCGCGCGGCAGGAAGGCTGCGCCAAACTCGGTCAGGTGGATATTGCGTGTGTTGCGGGTAAAAAGCTGTTCGCCGAGGTGTTGTTCCAATTCGGCAATCACGCGCGTTACCACCTGCGGCGAAACGGACAGGCGCAGCGCGGTTTCGCGGAATTGCAGGGTTTCGGCGGCGGAGCAGAAGTATTTTAGGGCGTTGAGTTTGTCCATTTTGATTTTCAAGGGATTGGTTCGGGTCGTCTGAAAACCTTTTCAGGCAGCCTGCACCTTAATTGTTCCATATTCTAGAATTAACAATTCAGATTTTATTCATTGTTTGCGAAACAGTCCATCCCTATAATGCACTCATTCGATAAGCAAATAACGGAGCAACCCCATGAAAATCAAGCTAAAAAATCATTCCTGAAAACTGCCGCCGCAGCCGCCGTTGCATTGACTTTGTCCGACCATGCGCTGGCAGACGTGTCCATTACCCCGATGAAAGGAGTTCAAACCATGCAGCTTACCCAAGAATGGGACAAAATTTTCCCTCAGTCCAATAAAGTGGAACACCACAAAGTAACATTCCGAAACCGCTACGGCATCACCTTGGTTGGCGATTTGTATGTGCCGAAAAATATCCGTTCAGGCCAGAAACTGCCCGCAATTGCGGTGGCCGGCGCGTTCGGTGCGGTGAAGGAGCAATCCAGCGGCCTATATGCCCAAGCGATGGCAGAACGCGGTTTTGTAACCTTGGCATTTGACGGTTCGTTCACCGGTGAATCGGGCGGCGAGCCGCGCAATATCGCTTCGCCCGAAATCAATACCGAAGACTTTTCCGCCGCCGTTGATTTCCTCGGCCTGCAAAACTTCGTGAACCGCGAACAAATAGGCATCTTGGGCATTTGCGGCTGGGGCGGCATGGCGTTGAACGCCGCTGTGGGCGATACCCGCATCAAAGCCGTCGCCACCAGCACCATGTACGACATGACCCGCGTGATGGCCAACGGCTACGAAATCAACATGAAGCAGAACGCCCAAGGCGGCCACGACCGCGCCCCCGCGCAAACTGCCGAAGCGCGTTACCAAGCCAAACAGGGCATGAACACCCAACGCTGGGCAGACGCGGAAAGCGGCACGCCGTCGCACGGCAGCCCCGACAACCACCTGCCTTCGCAAGACAAATTGACCGCCGACACCCCGCAGTTTGTACGCGAATATTCGGGCTTCTACAAAACCCAACGCGGCTACCACCCACGCTCCGTCAATTCCAACGGCGCATGGTCGCAAACCACCCCGCTGGCGTTCATCAACATGCCGATTCTGCAACGCGCAGGCGAGTTGAAAGCCCCCGCCTTAATCGTTCACGGCGAAAAAGCACACTCGCGCTATTTCAGCGAAGACGCGTTCAAATCTCTGGGCAGCCAAAACAAAGAGCTGTACATCGTGCCGGGTGCGAACCACACGGATTTGTATGACAACACCCGAGGCAAGATTCCGTTTGATAAGTTTGAGCAGTTCTTTAAGGCGAATCTGCATTAAGGTCGTCTGAAAGGCTACCTGAAAGCGTAAAAGCAGCCTGTACTTTTTTGTAACGAGTGCAGGCTGCTTTTTATTTTTCAGACGACCTTTTCAGATTCCGAGGCCGTCTGAAAAAGCAAACGCGGCGGCTGTTTTAAGCAGGTTTACGGAAGGTAATGCAGTAAAAGCGGTTGTTCCACAGCAGCCGCGTTTTCTTTTCCTGTACGGTTTTGGGGATGCAGTTTTCGATTTGTGTCAGATCGAAATCGGTGTCTTGGAAGTAGTTCCACGTGAATATGCTTTTTTTGTATTGTTGTTGGATGAAATCGGTGGTTTCGTCTGCGATCATGATTTTGGTGCCGGGCTTGGCGACGCGCAGCATTTCGTTGATGGCTTTTTGTTTGTCGCTGAAAAAATTAATGCCGCCCACATGGAATACGACGTCGAATATATTGTCGGCAAAGGGTAAATCTTCGGCGTTGCAGTGTACCAAGTCCAAGCCCGCCGCTTTTTCCCGCCATACGTCGCGGCAGCGTGCCAACATGCCGAGCGACAGGTCGGCGCCGGTCAAATCCAGCGCGGAGAGGTTGATGTCGGCGGGCAGGTGGTTTAAATCGGTACCAGTGCCGATGGAGACATAGAGCGCGGTGCAGTCTTGCCGCCACTCCAGTTCGTCCATCAGGCTGCGCCGTGTTTCGTTGATGCTGTTGCCGTATCTGAGGCGGGCTATCCAGCGTTCGCCGAAGTCGTACCAACGGGCGAGGCGATTGTACATGTTCATATATTTGGCGTTGTCGCCCGTTACGTTGGCGGAATCGAGGCACAACAGAATACCGTCTTGTTCGGGCGGAAGCGGGTTTTGTAAGGCGGGTTTGAGTTTTTGGATGAGCTTGGCGGAAGGCATGGTGCTTCTCCTGTTGAGGGTTGAACGATGCGTATCTCGAGTCGGGATTCGACAAAGCCGTTAAAACATTGGATTCATCTATCGATTTATCCAGCGGGGTCGTCTGAAAGCTTGATTAGATGGGGAGCAGGCGATTTTAGGGTAGCTGCGCTGTCTGAAATAAAGGCCGTCTGAAATCGTGTTTCAAACGGCCTTTTGACATAGTTTACGACAAGGATGGATTAGAACTTGCTTTTGATGTCGTCAATCAGGTTTTCGGCTTTTTCTTTTGCCTCGTCAACCAGATGTCCTGCTTCTTCTTTGCCTTTTTTCAATACGTCGCTTGCTTTTTCCTCAATGTCGGCGGCAACTTCTTCGACTTTGCCGATGTCTTGTTGTATTACGCCTTCTGCTTGGAGTTTGGAATCGTTTAATAGTTCTCCGGCTTTTTCTTTTCCATTACCGCTGATTTGGTCTAATTTGCCGCTCGAGCCTTCTTAATGATAGCAACGTTTGGAAAAATTCAACGGACAAGGTTCCAAGCCATTTTTATGGCAATCAGCAGCAGCATGATACCGAAGGAGATTTTGAGCCGGCGGGCGGGGAGTTTGTGCGCGGTTTTGACGCCGAGCGGAGCAAAAATCATGGTGGCGATGCTGAGGATGGCGACGGCGGGTAAATAGAGGAAGCCGCCGGAGCCGTGTGGCAGGTCGGGAACGTTCCAGCCGGTAACGAGATAGCCGATTGTGCCGGTGAGCGCAATCGGCCAGGCGAGGCCGGAGGATGTGCCGATGGCGCGGTGGGCGGGGAAGTTGCAATACATCAGGAAGGGGACGGACAGCGAGCCGCCGCCGATGCCGACCCAACTCGAAGCTGCGCCGAACAATGTGCCGACCGCGCTTAAGCCGGGTAGGGCGGGCAGGTGGCGCGAGGCTTTGGGTTTGGAGTCTGTCAGGGTTTTGAGGGCGATAAGGGTTAGGAATGCGATAAAGAAGATTTGCAGGGCGCGGGTAGGCATGTATTTGGCGGTTACCGCGCCGATCAGTACGCCGAATATCATGGAGGGGGTCATACGGCGGACAGTCTGCCAGTCGATGGCGCTTTTTTTGTGCTGCGCGTACATGCTGGAGAAGGTGGTGAATACCATGACGGCGAAGGATGTACCGATGGCGAGATGTTGGGCGTAGGGGTGGCTGCTGATGCCTTGCAGTTGCAGTGTCCACAAGACGACAGGGACGACCAGGGTACCGCCGCCTACGCCGAACAATCCCGCAATAAAACCCGCCGCGCTTCCGACGGCGAGCAGGGCGAGGATAATATCCCAAGTCCACATTTTTCAGACGACCTTTTTGGTTTTACGGCGTTTTTTCAACCAGCGCCATACCGCCATGATGTAGCCGGATAGGCTGTAACCTAGGAAAAACAGAAAAAGTACAAGCGAAGGTTTCCAGTTGATGAGCAGCAAGACCAACACGGTAAGCACCATGCCCATAAACGGGACTTGGCGGCGGATGTTGATTTCTTTAAAGCTCCAAAACGGGATTTGGACAATCATGGAAATGCCGGCGAAAAGCGTGATGCCCAAAGCCCACCAATGCACGCCGGGGAAGCGTTCGATGCTGTGGTTGACCCAAATCAGGCCGACAATCAACGCGGCGGCGGTCGGACTGGGAACGCCGATGAACCAGCGTTTATCGACTTTGCCGATAAGCGTATTGAAGAGGGCGAGGCGCAGGGCGGCGCAGGCGCAGTAGATGAAGGCGACGGAATAACCGATTTTGCCAAACTGCCAAAGCTGCCATTTATAGGCAATCAAGGCGGGCGCAACGCCGAAACTGACCATGTCGGCAAGGCTGTCGAGCTGTTCGCCGAACGCGCTTTGGCTGTTGGTCAGCCGTGCCACGCGACCGTCCATGCCGTCGAGCAGCATGGAGAGGAATACTGCAATCGCCGCCGTCTCATAACGCCCGTGCATGGATTGGGTGATGGCGAAAAAGGCGCAGAACAACGCAGCGATGGTAAAGGAGTTGGGCAGCAGGTAAATACTGTTCCGACGCAGAGAATTGCGCGGCGGGATTGGCGGTTGGTTTTGCATGTTGTCCATAATCGTTTGATGATGCAGTACAAAGCAGATGGAGGGATTATACCGTATTGAGATGAAAATGATTCCGGAATGTGCAGGAGGTCGTCTGAAAATGTGTGAACACAACTGGGTTTGTTCACTTTCAGACGACCTTTTTACCGAAATATGAGTTTTGCTGTCTTTCTAAAAACAGGAACAATCAGTCGTAAATTGCCATATTTTTATCAAATCCGAACAACCAAACAACAGCGTGTAACGTGGGCTTTGCCCGCGAAAATCATGATTGGCCCGCGGACTCGGCATTCATGCCATATCGGCGAAAGGGATTCGTGAGGGACGGGCCGTCTGAAAACAGGCGGATCAAATTTTGTCAAAGCAAATGTTCAAATAATAAGCGCAAAGAAAAAGCATCAGAACCGTCATTCATCCGGATTTTTGGTTTTCGGAAGGATTCGGAACGCCATTATTCCAAATCTCCGGATTCATACCTGCGCGAGAATAACGGCAAGGGCGGTTTCTATTTTAATCGACCCTGTTTTCAGACGACCTTTTTCATTCAAGCCGACGATTAATCAAACAATTCCCGCTGCGCCTGCTCTTTGGTCACGCGCACGTCGGTTTCGCCGTCGGCAAAAGTGATGTGCAGTTTCTGCCCTTGCTTCAAAACATCGGCGTTGCGGATGACTTGTCCGCGTGTGTTTTTGACGACGGAGAAGCCGCGCTCCAGAATCTGCTGCGGCGAGACGGCTTCGAGCAGGGCGGTTTGGGCGGTCAGGCTTTGTCGGCGGTGGGCGAGCAGTTGGCGGAAGGCGTGCGACGAGGTCGTCTGAAAACGGTCAATGTCTTGCCGGTAAACGGAAATATCGGGACGGCAATGTTTCAGGGCTTGGGTTTGGCGTTCGAAACGGGCGGTGTGGGCGCGGACGTTTTGCGTCATCGAGTAGGACAGGGTTTGCGCCAGTTTGTGGATGTAGGTGCGCTGTTCGCCGAGTTTTTGGCGCGGGTGGCGGATTTGCCGCGCGAGCCAGTCGAGCTTTTGGCTGGCATCGAAATAGCGTTGTTCCAAAACGGTTTTCAGACGACCTTGGGCTTGGGCGAGACGGTGTAACGATTCTTGGCGGTTGGGGCTGACCAGTTCCGCTGCGCCGGTCGGTGTGGGCGCACGTACGTCGGCGACGAAATCAGCAAGCGTGAAATCGGTTTCGTGTCCCACGCCGCTGACGACGGGAATCGCGCAGGCTTCGATGGCGCGCACAACAGGCTCTTCGTTAAACGCCCACAAGTCTTCAATGCTGCCGCCGCCGCGACAGACAATCAACACATCGCATTCGGCGCGTTGCGATGCGGTTTTGATCGCTTGGGCAATCTGAAACTCGCTGCCCGCGCCTTGAACGGCGGTCGGATAAACGATGACGGGAATTTCGGGCGCACGGCGTTTCAGGGTGGTAAAGACATCGCGCAATGCCGCCGCCGCCAGACTGGTTACGATGCCGATACATTGCGCTCGGGCGGGTAAAGGTTTCTTGCGTTCCGCCGCAAACGCGCCTTCCGCCTGCAACTGTGCCTTCAGCCGCTCGTAGGCTTCGTAAAGCTGTCCCAAGCCTTTGAGCCGCACCTCGTTCACCGTGATCTGAAATTCGCCCCGCGCCTCGTAAATACTGATTTTGCCCGCCACTTCGATATGGTCGCCTTCTTTCAAAGGTTTCGCCAAACGTGCCGCCGCACCCTTGAACATCGCGCAACGCACCTGCGCGCGGCTGTCTTTGAGCGAGAAATAATAATGTCCGCTGGCGGCACGGGTCAGGTTGGACACTTCACCCGCAATCCAAAAGCCGGCAAGATGGTCTTCCAGCAAGGCTTTGGCGAGGGCGTTGAGTTCGGATACGGAAATGGAGGAGGGCGCGAAGAGTTCGGACATCGGGAGGGCGGGAAGAAATGGGGAAAGGTTGGATTATAAGGGGTTTCGGGCGGCATTTGTGCGGAAAGGGCCGTCTGAAAGAAGTCTTTGCCGGATATTATTTTAATAGTATATTGTCAACCTCTAAACGAAAACATTACGGGATACTGTTATGAAACATATTTTGATTGATTTTGAAAACGTCCAACCGGAAGCATCGCAATTGAGCGGAGTGAGTGAAGAAAACTGCCATATCTGGCTTTTTCTGGGAAAGCTGCAACAAAAAACTTTATCGGTGGAGCTTTGCGAAGCCTTATGCAGGTTTGGGAAAAATGTTCATTTCGTACGGATCGCAAAGACAGGCAAAAATGCTTTGGATTTTTATCTTGCCTATTATTTAGGCAAGATTACGGAACGGGACAAGGAGGCATTGATATGCATTCTTTCGAGGGACGGGGGATTTGATGTTTTAGTCGAACATTTGGAAGATGCGCATTTGTGTAAGGGTATTGTCAGATTGGGAAGTTTGGAGGATGCAGGGAAGAATGAGGAATTGTTATTGGAAATGAAAAAACAACAGATAGGACAAGAACCTAATCTTTCAAAGGATAAGCACTCCGCCGAAGAAGCGGAAATTGTGTATTCTGAACCTGTTGCTTTACATCAATCTCCTACATTTATTAATTCATGTGTACGAAAGGTAATTGCAGCATTAATTCCGCCCAGTGCTTTCAGACCGACCGTTTTTCACAATTTGGAATCGCGCTTGCATTCTGTTTTGTATCAAGAATTAATCCCCTTTAATCAAGAACAACAAAATGAAATAGTTGGGAAAATTATCCAAAGTATGCTTAATAAAAAACTGATTTCGTTCAATCCTGATACTAATTTTGTGAATTATCACATTAGCAGTAATGATATTTTAGAGAAGTTGACGTGCAAGCTGATTGAATCAAAAAGTAAAACGGTACAGGGCGCTAGAAATGTTCTGCGTTCGCAATCTAAAATATTTTGTTTGGAAGTGGAAGAAAATACATTAGATGATATTTTAAAATACTGCGAATTCCAGCAATTGATACGTATCAAAGGCGACAAGATAGAATATGCCCCTTTCCCTTTGGAGATTCAAATTCCGAAACGGATTGATATTATCAGCAAAGAAGAAGATATTAAGATACTGAATGCAGTACAGAAATTTTTTAATAAGTCAGCTAAAAATAAACCAAAAACCAAAAAAGCAATAATCAATTCTTTCAAATCCATTCTGAAATTATCGGATAACCATATTGAAAAATTAATTAATGTGCTTGTCAGTCAGAAAAAATTTTCTATTGATAATTTAGGGAAAGTGAACTATCCAAAAAAATAAGGTTTGCCTGTTTTGGATATTTCCCTTATCCCATACCCCAAAAGATGCCCGAATGCCCAAACTCCATCAAATCATCGAACGCCATTGGCAACGCCCCAATCCGTTTTTATCTTTCCTGCTCAAACCCTTATCCATACTTTTCGCCAAAATTGCAGCAAAACGGCGCGATGATTTCGTTTCAGGCCGTCTGAAAAGCGAAAAGCTGCCCGTGCCTGTGGTCGTGGTCGGCAATATCCATGCGGGTGGGACGGGGAAAACGCCGATTGTCGCCGCGCTGGTGTCGGGTTTGCAGGAAAAAGGCGTCAAGGTCGGCATCATCAGCCGGGGCTACGGGCGCAAGAGTAAGGCGGTTCATGTATTGAATGCCGAAAGCCGTGCGGAAGATGCGGGCGACGAGCCTTTGCTGCTGTTCCGTAAAACCGGCGCACCGACGGCGGTGGGCAGCAGCCGTGCGGAGGCAGGCAGGGCGTTGCTGGCGGCGCATCCCGATATCGGGCTGATTGTAGCGGACGACGGTTTGCAGCATTACGCCCTGCGGCGGGATGTGGAAATCGCGGTGTTTCCGGCCGCAGATACGGGGCGCACGGATTTGGATCTGCTGCCCAACGGCAGTTTGCGCGAACCTTTGTCGCGACTGGATTCGGTGGATGCGGTCGTCGTCAGCGGAGGCAAGGCGGATGCGTCGTTTGTGCCGTCTGAAAATATGTTTCACAGCCGTATCGAAACGGGACAGATTTACCGTTTGAACCAGCCGTCCGAATTACTGGGTACAGGTCGTCTGAAAAACCAAACCGTCGCCGCCGTGGCGGGTATCGCCAAGCCGGAGCGTTTTTTCGATTCACTGCAGAACATGGGCATCACCTTGAACCAAACCGTCGCGCTTCCCGACCATGCCGACATTGCAGCGGCAGATTTTCCCAATGCGGATGCGGTGATTATTACGGAAAAGGATGCGGTCAAGTTTTCAGACGACCTCAATCTGAATCATGTATGGGTGTTGCCCGTTTGTGCGATAATCGAACCTGATTTGGCGGAATTTGTTTCAAAAATGTTAGAATCTAAACGCTTATAGATGTTTCCCGGATGTTTTAAAACAGTTTCAAACAACGTAATAGGAGAGAATGATGAAATTGAAATATTTGCTGGTTTTTTGTGCAGCTTTATTAACTTGCGCTCAAAATGTGGTTGCCAAAAAAAGGGCAAGGCCGAGTGATAGTGCTGCGGGTAAATTTCTGGAAATCCAAGGCATAAACAGCTATTACGCAGATAAGTTAGAAAGCTCTTTGGAGATGGTGGATAAAGAAATCAATGCCCGTTTGTTGTCTATGACTCCTTTAACTCAAAAAGGAAAGATGCGGGCATTGATAAGCCGCTATATTGAAGATATGCATGCCGAATTGACCCATCCGGAGATGGAAAGACAATGGCTGAATCAAGAAAAGCGCGCCGTACAAAAACTATTCACTCAAGAAGAAGTCGATGTGATCAACCGGTTTTTCTCTTCAGCCCAAGGGAAAAATATTTTGAAGAAGATAAGAAACCGCCAACGGCGCAGCGGAGGCATTAGAAATTATTTGAGCCGCTCGGAAATTGAGAAGATTTCCGAAGCATTTGGAGATGGTGCCGGGAAATCTGCACTTGGAAAAATAGAGCGGTTCGATAAGCTGAATGATAAAATTATCCACAGAACTTTGAGCGATAATTTCAGCAGTGCAAGCGATAGATATACGCCTGCTTTTGAGGAACAGGCACATCGTCTTTTGAGCAAAGGCAATAAATTTTTACCGAAATTTTTCAAATAACGCTTCGGTCGTCTGAAAATATTTATTTTTTGTTGAAAGGAAAAGAATGATGAAACTGAAAACCTTGTTATTGCCCCTCGCCACCTTTGCATTGTGTGCCAACGCATTTGCCGCTACACCCAGCGACGCGTCGCTGGAGCGTTGGTTGGATACGCAGAATTTTGACCGGGATATGGAAAAAAATATGATTGACAGTTTCAATATTGGATTTAAACCATATGCAGATAAAGCCCTTGCCAAAATACCGGAAGCGAAAAAAGAGCAAATGGCAAAAGCTATTGACCGTTATCGCGAAAATGTTTTGAGAGATTTGATAACGCCCGAAGTGAAACAAACTGTCCACAATACTTTATTAAAGCATGCTAAATCGACATACACGCAAGAAGAAGTTGACAGCATGATTGCCTTTTATAGTTCGCCTGTCGGGCAGACTGTTGTTGCCAAGAGGCCTCTTATGCTCAATCAAGCGATGAGTGAAATATCGACGTTTGGATTTGCATTAACAGAAAAAGCTGTACAGCGTCATATGCCTGAATTTGCGAAAGAGATACAAGGTATCATGTGTGGCGGCAAAAACCCTGATACAAGCTGTAAACAAGCCAAACAGGTTGGGAAAAAGCATAAGAAATAAATTATAGTCGTCTGAAAATATTTCAGACGACCTCCAATTTATCAAACGAAAGAAACCCATGGAAAAAAAATTCTTAGACATCCTCGTCTGCCCCGTTACCAAAGGCAGGCTGGAATATCATCAGGACAAACAAGAGTTGTGGAGCCGTCAGGCGAAGCTGGCTTATCCGATTAAAGACGGCATTCCCTACATGCTGGAAAACGAAGCACGCCCGTTGAGCGAAGAGGAACTCAAAGCATGACCGAATTCGTCGTATTGATTCCGGCGCGGCTGGATTCATCGCGCCTGCCCGGAAAAGCCTTAGCGGACATCCACGGCAAACCGATGGTCGTGCGCGTTGCCGAACAGGCGGCAAAAAGCAAAGCGGCGCGCGTCGTCGTTGCCACCGACCATCCCGATATTCAGACGGCCTGTCAGGCGCACGGCGTCGAAGTCGTCATGACTTCAAACCGGCACGAAAGCGGCACGACCCGCCTTGCCGAAGCCGCCGCCGCGCTGAAGCTGCCGCAACATCTGGTGGTCGTCAACGTACAGGGCGACGAGCCGCTGATTGCCCCCGAACTCATCGACCGCACCGCCGAAGTCTTGGTGGAAAACAACGTGCAGATGGCGACCGCGGCGCACGAATTGCACGATTTCGACGAATTTATGAACCCCAACGTCGTCAAAGTCGTCCTCGACAAAAATCGCAACGCCATCTACTTCAGCCGCGCCCCGATTCCGTATCCGCGTGATGCCATGCGCGCCGAAAAACGCGAATTGCCCGCCGAAACCGCCGTCCTCCGCCATATCGGCATCTACGCCTACCGCGCCGGTTTCTTGCAACGCTATGCCGAAATGAGCGTCTCGCCGCTGGAAACCATCGAATCGCTGGAACAACTGCGCGTCCTGTGGCACGGCTACCCGATTGCCGTCGAAACCGCCAAAGAAGCCCCAGCCGCCGGCGTGGATACGCAAGAGGATTTGGACAGGGTCAGGGCTGCGTTTGAGGTCGTCTGAAAACTGGTAAGTTTCAATAATTCAACCTCCCTCTTTCTTTGGAAGAGGGTAACCGTGGCGAGGGCTTAACTCTCGCCATGGATTATGGAAAACGAGTTCAATCATTCAAAAAATTTGAAAATAAAAATAGGAAGAACAATGAAAAATAATAAATATTCTAAATTTAGAAATTTAAATGATGGAAAAGATGATGATGATTTTGAAAATTTTTGGAAGAAAAATAAACATACAAAAAGTATTTTTGAAAATTCAGAACTTTTTGCGCAGAATTATAAAAAGTTTAATGATGTCGATGAGTGTGTTTATTTGGTTGATAAATTCATTAGCAAAACCTTAACGGATAAAATCTATAATGAAAAACAAGAAAACGTTATTTGTTGTTTTTCTTCTAGTAAAATTATAGGTACTTATGGAGAAGAGTTGATGTGGGCTCATTATGCCAATAGCTCAAAAGGTATAAGAATTGACTTTACAATTGATAAGGAGTTTGAAGATAAATATGTTAAGAAAGTAGAATATAAGCCAAAAAAACAATTTAATAATGGTGCACAATTAGAAGAAGAATTAAATAATAATAAGTTAGAAAATATAATGTGTCGTAAAAGCAAAGCTTGGACATATGAGAAAGAGCATAGGGCAATTTTTCATAAAGATGGTATTCCTTTGGAAGAAGGGAAAAAGCTTGAACCTTTCATTTTTCCAATAAATATTAAGGCAATCACTTTTGGCCGTGGTTGCGGTTTTTTTCCTGATAAAGAATCTGGTGCAGGATCATATGATTTTAAGCAAGAACAGGAGAATGCTGAAAAGTATATTTTAAAAATTGCAAGCTTTATTTATAAAGTTCTGAAAGAAAGTAATAAAAATAAAGGTATTATGCCAGAATTTTATCGTTACAAAGATAAATATTCGTTAGAGACGGTTAAAATAGAAGAGGATAAATTATTAATAGAAATGAAAAAAATACAAAATAAATCACAAGATAAAATACAGAAACTAAATCAAGAAATAGTTCAGTTACAAAAAGAAATAATTGATTTAGAAGAAGAAATAGATAATTTGAAAAAAAGCTGAGCAGATAACCTGAAATAAACACTAAACCCGATAATCCGTTTTACCCAAAACACCGACAGAAAGCCCTTTATGACCGATTTACGCCATTTGAGCCGCGAAGAGCAAAAACTGCTTGCCGATGTTGCCCTGCTGGTTCAAAACGACGACCAAGAGTTTAACTATGAGATGTTGAAAGCCGCCGCGCCGGATGAAGCCAGCGGCGAGTTTTGGTTCCGTATGGCGGAAACGCTCAGTACGCTGCCGCCGAACCGTTCGCTGGATTTGCGTTTGAACGGGGGCAGGCTGACAGTTGCCGTGTCGATTTTGTCGGTTTTGCTGCAAGACAGCCCTGAGATTCCGCAGCTTTGGGCGCAAAAGGTGATTGCACTCAACTACTTGGCACACGGGCATCAGACCCGCGCGCTCGGTTTGGCGCAGCAGGCGGACAAGGCGGCGGAAGCCAACGAGGAAGAGTATCTGGCGAAGACTTTATCGCAAAACCTGCTTTCCACTTTGAAAGACGCATTGGAGCGTTTTCCCGAAGACACATGGTTTGCCGAAATGCGCGATGACGCATGGAAACATTTCGGCGCGGAACAGGCCGTCTGAAGTTTTGAACGATAAACGCAAGCCGTGTAAAATCATTTGAATCACGTTTCAAATCTATATCACTTAATAAGAAGGAACACCCATGAAAGTATTATTGTTAGGCGCGCCGGGCGCGGGCAAAGGCACTCAGGCACAATTCATCACCGCTGCGTTCGGCATTCCGCAAATTTCTACCGGCGATATGCTCCGCGCTGCGATTAAAGCAGGCACGCCGCTGGGTTTGGAAGCGAAAAAAATCATTGACGAAGGCGGCTTGGTGCGCGACGACATCATCATCGGCATGGTCAAAGAGCGCATCGCGCAAGACGACTGCAAAAACGGTTTCCTGTTCGACGGCTTCCCGCGCACGCTGGCACAAGCCGAAGCGATGGTTGAAGCGGGTGTGGATTTGGACGCGGTCGTTGAAATCGACGTACCCGACAGCGTGATTGTCGACCGCATGAGCGGCCGCCGCGTCCACTTGGCTTCCGGCCGTACCTACCACGTTACCTACAATCCGCCCAAAGTCGAAGGTAAAGACGACGTAACCGGCGAAGATTTGATTCAGCGCGACGACGACAAAGAAGAAACCGTCAAAAAACGCCTTGCCGTGTACCACGAGCAAACCGAAGTGCTGGTCGATTTTTACAGCAAGCTGGAAGGCGAACACGCGCCGAAATACATCAAAGTTGACGGCACTCAGCCGGTGGAAGCCGTGAAAGCCGAAGTATTGGGCGCATTGGGCAAATAAATCGAAAAGGTCGTACCCACGGGCAGGCTTCGCACTCTGAAAACAGAAAATCAGGTTTTCAGACGACCTGTTTTTGACAAACAGCGTGTTGCAACCGAAAAATAATCATTCGGCGTCATTCCCGCGCAGGCGGGAGTCCATTTCTGAATTTGGGCAATCGCTGTTTAAATCTGATGAACTGAGTTTTATCAATGGATTCCCGCCTGCGCGGGAATGACGGCTGATGTACCGGTTCAAATTTATCCGAAACAGTTTGTCGGGGGCTTGAGTCCGCGTAGGTGGACATCAATGCCCGACCTACGGTTTGAATTTACGTTGTTACTGCGAAAAAGACGATAAAGGTCGTCTGAAAACCCGAAACGAAAACACCATGAATCCTTTAATCACCGACTTCCAAACTCCGCCACAACGTACCCCCGTTATCGTTGCCCTTGATTTTGCCAACGAAAAAGACACGCTCGGATTCGTCCGCAACCTTGATCCGTCGTTGTGCCAAATCAAAATCGGCAAAGAGCTGTTTACCGCGACGGGGCGCAGTTTGGCGGAAAGCCTGATTCATCAGGGTTTCAAACTCTTTCTCGATTTGAAATACCACGACATTCCCCACCCCGTCGCGCAAGCCTGCAAAGTCGCCGCCGACATGGGCGTGTGGATGGTCGATATGCACGCATCGGGCGGCCGCCGCATGATGGAAGCCGCCGCCGAAGCCGTTGCCGGATACGGTACAAAGCCGCTCTTAATCGGCGTAACCGTGTTGACCAGTATGGAACAAAGCGATTTGGCGGAAATCGGTTTGAACATCGCCCCTGAAGAACAAGTCATCCGCTTGGCGAAACTGGCGCAAAGTTCGGGCTTGGACGGCGTGGTCTGCTCCGCCCAAGAAGCCGCGCCACTGCGCCGCGAATTGGGGCAGGATTTTGTCTTGGTCACGCCCGGCATCCGTTTGGACGTTGCCGGCAACAACGACGACCAACGCCGCATTATGACACCAGCCGAGGCATTGGCAGCGGGTTCGACTTATCTGGTGATGGGCCGCCCCGTTACCCAAGCCGCCGATCCGGTAGCCGTATTGCGCGAAGTGAACCGCGTGGCGAACGCTTAAGGTCGTCTGAAATATGAGAGCCATCGTCATCGGGGCAACCGGCGCAACAGGCAAATCCCTGTTGCCCTTGCTGACAGCACATTCGGAAATCGAGCGTATAGACTGCTTCGGACGCAGAAATCCCGATTTTTCCCGTCCCAAGCTGTACGCTCATCAGATTGATTTTGCCCGGATTGAAACATGGCGTGATGAAGTGCAGGGAGATGTATTGTTTGCCTGCTTGGGTACGACTTTGAAAGCGGCAGGCAGCAAAGAGGCGCAATGGGCTGTTGATTACGAAGCGAATCTTGAGTTTGCCAAAGCCGCACGAGAAAACGGCGTGAATACCTTGGTTTTGGTTTCCGCTTCCGGCGCCAATGCCGCTTCACGCCTGTTTTATCAAAGGATGAAAGGCGAATTGGAGCAGGCATTGATTGCTTTGAACTTTCCGCATCTCATTATTTTCCGTCCGCCATTGCTGATTCGTCCGAATAGCGACCGCTTGGGCGAAAAAGTCGCCAAACGGATTTTGTACGGACTCAACCGCATCGGTCTGCTGAAAAACCAACGCCCGCTTGCCGTTGAGACATTGGCGCAAGCCATGCTGAAGGTAGCTTTGAGACCGCCTGAACATTCAGTGCAGGTATATGAACCTCAAGATATTTTCAGACTTTCGGACGGATAATCCGAATACGCAGTTTTGCAGAAAATTTTAACAACGGAGCCAGTATGGTTACCAAGTTCCAACAAGAAACCCTCAAATCCCGTTTCGCACAAGCCAAAGTCCTTGTCGTCGGCGACGTGATGCTCGACCGCTATTGGTTTGGCGACGTGTCCCGTATTTCGCCCGAAGCCCCCGTGCCGGTGGCGAAAATCGGACGAATCGACCAACGCGCGGGCGGAGCGGCGAACGTTGCGCGCAACATCGCTTCGTTGGGAGGTAAAGCAGGACTGTTGTCGGTAACCGGCGACGACGAAGCCGCCGACGCGCTCGACGCGCTGATGGCGCAAGACGGCGTCGCCTCCTATCTGATGCGCGACAAACAAATCGCCACCACCGTCAAACTGCGCGTCGTCGCCCGCAACCAGCAGCTTATCCGCCTTGATTTTGAAGAACATCCCAACCGCGAAGTGTTGGAGCAAATCAAGCAGAAATACCGCGAAGTATTGCCCGAATACGACGCAATCATTTTTTCAGACTACGGCAAAGGCGGCCTGTCGCACATCTCCGATATGATAGATTGGGCAAAACACGCAGGTAAAACCGTATTAATCGACCCCAAAGGCGACGATTACGAAAAATACGCCGGCGCCACGCTGATTACGCCCAACCGAGCCGAATTGAAAGAAGTGGTCGGCAGTTGGAAAAACGAAAGCGAGCTGACCGAAAAAGCGCAAAACCTGCGCCGCCACCTCGATCTGACCGCCGTTTTACTGACCCGCAGTGAAGAGGGCATGACCCTGTTCAGCGAAGGCGAACCCATTTACCAGCCCACCCGCGCCCAAGAAGTTTACGACGTATCCGGCGCAGGCGACACCGTCATTGCCGGAGTGGGCTTGGGGCTGGCGGCAGGCTACACCATGCCCGAAGCCATGCATCTCGCCAATACTGCCGCCGGCGTCGTCGTCGCCAAACTCGGTACGGCGGTTTGCTCGTTTGCAGAGTTGAACAAAGCATTGGAAGAGCAGTAATTTCTTTTTCAGACGACCCCATCTTTCCAAGGTCGTCTGAAACGAGTGCAACGAGTTTCGCCAAAACCAAAAAACAAAGGAAACCCAATATGACCATCATCGTAACAGGCGCGGCCGGCTTTATCGGCAGCAACATCGTCAAAGCCCTCAACCAACGCGGCATTACCGACATCGTCGCCGTCGACAACCTGACCCGTGGCGAAAAATTCAAAAACCTTGCCGAGTGCGAAATCGCCCACTACCTCGACAAACACGAATTCATCCGTCAAGTGCGCGGCCATCTTCTGCCCTATGAAAACATCGAAGCCGTCTTCCACCAAGGCGCGTGTTCCGACACCATGAACCACGACGGCCTCTACATGATGGACAACAACTACCAGTACACGCTCGACCTCCTAGACTGGTGTCAGGACGAACGCATCCCCTTCCTCTACGCCTCCAGCGCCGCCGTGTACGGCAAAGGCGAAATCTTCCGCGAAGAGCGCGAACTTGAAAAACCGCTCAATGTGTACGGCTACTCCAAATTCCTGTTCGACCAAGTATTGCGCCGCCGCATGAAAGAAGGCCTGACCGCCCAAATCGTCGGCTTCCGCTACTTCAACGTTTACGGACAACACGAACAACACAAAGGCCGCATGGCATCCGTCGCCTTCCACCATTTCAACCAATACCGCGAACACGGTTACGTCAACCTGTTCGGTGCCAACGACGGCTACGGCAACGGCGAACAGACCCGCGACTTCGTCAGCGTCGAAGACGTCGCCAAAGTCAACCTCTACTTCTTCGACCATCCCAATCTCTCCGGCATCTACAACCTCGGCACAGGCCGCAGCCAACAGTTCAACGAACTCGCCGCCGCCACCGTCAACGCCTGCCGCGCCGCCGAAGGCAAATCTGAATTGAGCTTAAAAGAGCTGATAGAAGAAGAACTTATCCGCTACATCCCCTTCCCCGACGCGCTCAAAGGCAAATACCAAAGCTTCACCCAAGCCGACATTACCAAACTGCGCGAAGCCGGATACAAGGAAGAATTTTTGGATGTCAAAGCAGGCGTCGGGCGCTACGTCAAATGGATGCTGGAAAATTTGGCTTAATTTGAAATGCGTATGAAAGAGGTCGTCTGAAAACTCGGATTTGAGGTTTTCAGACGACCTTTTATTGAACTGCCACTTTATTCAGCGATATAGGGAAACGATGGTTTTGGCGGCTTTGACGCAGCTGTCGACATCGGCGACCAAGGCGATGCGGACGTAGCCTTCGCCTGGATTGCCCCATTCGGTATCGCGGGCGAGGAAGCGGCCGGGAAGGACTTGGATGGCGGCTTTTTGCCATAGATTTTTGGCAAATGCCAAATCGTCGCCATCGGGGACTTTCAGCCAGATGTAGAATGATGCGTCGGGCAGTTTGACATCGAATACCTGCTGCAAAATGGGGACGACGCGGTCGAATTTTTCCTGATACAGGCGGCGGTTGGCGATGACGTGTTCTTCGTCGTTCCATGCGGCGATGCTGGCGCGTTGAACGGGGATGCTCATCGCGCTGCCGTGGTAGGTGCGGTAGAGCAGGAAGTTTTTAAGCAATTCGGCATCGCCTGCGACAAAACCGGAACGCAGTCCGGGGACGTTAGAACGTTTGGAGAGGCTGGTGAACATAACGATATTGCGGTTGCCGCGCCCTAATTGCGCTGCCGCCTGTAAGCCGCCTATGGGTTTGTTGCCGTCGAAATAGATTTCGGAATAGCATTCGTCGGAAGCGATGATGAAACCGTATTTGTCTTGCAGATCAAAGATTTCTTGCCAGTCTTCCAGTTGCAGGACGCTACCGCTGGGGTTGTTGGGCGAGCAGACGAACATGACTTTGGTGCGTTGCCATACGTCTTCGGTGATGCTTTTCCAATCGGGCTTGCAGGACGGGGCAGGGCAGTTGGCAAAATGGATTTCGCCGCCGCCGAGAATGGCTGCGCCTTCGTAGATTTGGTAGAACGGGTTGGGGCTGAGAACGACGGGTTTGAGGTCGTCTGAAACGGGGTTTAAGACGGTTTGAACGAAGGAAAACAAGGCTTCACGGCTGCCGAGTACGGGCAGGACTTCTGTATCGGGGTTGACGGTCAGTCCATCGTAACGGCGTTGCAGCCAGTCGGCGCAGGCTTGGCGCAGTTCGGGCAAGCCTGCGGTCAGGGGGTATTTTTCCAGTTCGTGCAGCGAGGCGGTCAGCGCATTGGTGATGACTTCGGGGGTAGGGTGTTTCGGTTCGCCGATATGCAGGTGGACGGGGACGGCGCCTTCGGGAGGGTTAACGCCCTGCATGGCTTCGCGCAGGCGGGCGAATGGATAGGGTTGGAGCTGGTCGAGTAGTGGGTTCATGGGTGTTCCAAATGTCTATCGAGACGGTCATCTTAGCATTTTTTATGCGGATTTTGTTGACAATGTATCCATAGAAAGGGAGGCAGGATGAAGGTCGTCTGAAAACTGTTTTCAGACGACCTTTGGAGAAGAACATGATTTGCCAGCAATAAAAAAGGGCATATTGAAATATGCCCTTTTTTAGCGTTCATCTGCGGATATGAATTATTTGGCTGCTGCGGGAAGAGTGCCGTTGAGCAGATATTGGATGGTTTCTTGCACCGTGCGGATGGCGTTGCCAAACGGCAGCGGGTCTTTACCTCGGAAAAACAAGCCTTTATCGACTTCGCCACGGAAGGCGGCGGAGAGTTGGATGTCAATGCAGAATTGTCCGGCTTTTGCCAAACCGTCGCGCAGGCCGCAGCTGGTCAGACAGTTCAAGCCTTGCGTACAGCGGCGCGGGTCGGCTTTGGCATTGGCTTGCAGCTTGGATTCGCGCTTGATGTAGCTGTCCAGGAATTTGGTGCGCACACCGCGTGCAGGCAGTCCGGCGACGGACATAAATTCGACAACATGCTCGGTTTCCGCGCCTGCCAGCGTTTTTTTGAAGTTGATGTGGGCATCGCCTTCTTCGGTAACCGCAAACGCCGTGCCGATTTGGACGGCAGACGCGCCCCAGTTTTTCAGCGCGGTTTTGACTTTTTCAAAGTTCGCCATGCCGCCGGCGAGGATGAGCGGGATTTTTTCGCTTTCAAGACCTAAGTTCTTGAATACTTGGAAAGTTTCTTCGATGACGCGTTTGAATTCAAACTTGGCATCGTTCACACCGGCTACGCTTGCCGCGCCCAAGTGTCCGGCAGCGTGTGCAGGATGTTCGATAACGATGGCGTCGGGCAAAACGCCTTTTTTCATCCAGCGTTTCAATACGATACCGATACCGCGCGATTCGGACAAAATCGGGAACAGGGCGACATCTTTGTGATAACCCTCGGTCATTTCGGGCAAATCCAGCGGCAATCCCGCGCCCATCACAATCGCATCCGCCCCCGATTCGCAGGCCTGGCGGACGTAAGCGGCGTGGTCTTTGACGGCTTTCATGACGTTGACGGCAATCATGCCTTTACCGTTTGCGTCGGCTTTGGCTTTTTGGATTTCGCGGTCAAGCGCGGTGCAGTTGAGTCGGGTGTATTTTTCTTCGCTTGGATTGATTTTGGATTCGGCGAGCAGGTCGTCATGCAGGTGGCGCAAATCGACGCTGGCAATCGTGCCGACACCGTTTTCGCGGGCGACCGCGCTGGAGAGTTTCGATGCGGAAACGCCCACGCCCATCCCGCCTTGGACGACGGGAATCAATGATTTGCCTCGGATGTGCAATGGGTCGAAGTTGTTTTGCATGTATGGGTTCCTTGATGGTTGCGGGTGGTGTTCTTAATAGACGGGTATCTGTATCGAGGTTGCTTTTATCGGCTAAATGATACCTGTTTTAAGATTTTAGGAATTATACTCTAATCAAATGGGAAATTAGAGTTTTAATACAGTTTCTTTGTTAAAATAATCTTAATATATTGTTAATTAGGAAATTATTGTTTTGAGTGTTGGCGGTGTGCTGCGGCATTTTTGGGACGAATGTGTCGCTTAAAAATCGAAAAGGCCGTCTGAAAACCTGATTGGGCGTTTTCAGACGACCTTTGCTTTGCCGGTAACGGTTCGGGCTGCTTACGGACGGTTGGCTGCGATATGGTAGCGCGTTTCAAATGCGGCTTCTTCTCCTGCATCCAGCTTGATTAACCCTAAGCCGTTATTGAAACAGTCGGGTGCGCCGCTGAGGTTTTCGATAGCGATGGTGTCGCGGGTCGATGGGGTGAAGATTTGCAGGTAGGGATAGGATGCGTCGGGGTAAATGCTCAGGGTCAGTCCGTTGCCTGAAAGCGTACAGGCGGCGGGTTTGCTGCGTGCCAAGACAAAGCTGTTGTCCAATTCGATGCCTGCCAAGCTTGAGGTCGTCTGAAAACGGGTATCATCGATCATGCTGCCGTCGGGAACCAAATCGGCATCGAAACCCAGGCGTTTGCTGCTGTCGATTTCCAGTGACCAATCGTCGGTTTTGCCGCCGAGTGTGAAATAGGGGTGCCAGCCGTCTGCGAGCGGCATGGCGGTTGCACCTTGGTTGCGGACGGTAGAGCGGATGCTTAAGCCGTCTGCGCTGAGGCGGTAGCGGACGGTCAGGCTGAAGGGGAAGGGATAGCCGCTGTCGTCTTGTGCGTAATCTGCGCGGATTTCGACTTTGGCGGATTGGTCGTCGGCATGGCTGTTGACGAGGGCGAACTCGCGGTCATACATCAAGCCGTGTGCCGCGTGTTCGGCGAGTTTGAATTTGCCGCACTGATATGCTTTGCCGTCAAAGCTGTATTTACCGTAGCGCAGGCGGCAGGCGTACGGGCTGAGTTTGCCGCTGCGGAACCATTCGGTCAGGCTTTCGCGGGCGTGTTGCGGGGTGTCGTAGGCTTTGACGATGTTGAACCACGTGCCGTCGGGGCGGCGGATTTCGTAGCGGTTGAGCAGCCCGCCGTAGAGATAAATTTCCGCACGCAAATCGGGGGATGCGAGCAGCAGGCGGTCGTTGTCGGTTTTGAGTGTGAACATGAAGCGGCTCCTGATGGTGGTTGAGGCAGGGTGTATAAAAGGTCGTCTGAAAAGTTTTCAGACGACCTTTGCGGTCAGGATTTCTTCCGGCGGCGTTCGCCCGGCAGCAGCATGTCCGCCCATTTGATGATGTTGGCGACTTCGGCGGGGTTGAGTTCGTAGAACTGCCCGCGTTTGAGGCGGTTGGGCAGGCCGATGGGGCCGAAGCCGACGCGCACGAGGCGACTGACGGTGAGGCCTTGGCTTTCGAATATGCGGCGTACTTCGCGGTTGCGGCCTTCTTTAATCACGACGTTGTACCATTTATTTGCACCTTCGCCGCCTTGTTCGTAGATGCGTTCGACTTTTGCCAAGCCGTCTTCGAGCATCACGCCTTCTTCGGTGAGGCTGCGCATTTGTTCGGTGGTCAGCCCACCCAGCACGCGCACGGCGTATTCGCGTTCGACTTCGAAGCTGGGGTGGGCGAAACGTTGGACGAGTTCGCCGGAGGTGGTCAGGATGAGCAGGCCGCTGGTGTTGATGTCCAAGCGTCCGATGGCGACCCAGCGGCTGCTGGCGGCCTGCGGCAGGCGGTCGAAGATGCTGACGCGGCCTTGCGGGTCGTCGCGGGAGACGATTTCGCCTTCTTGTTTGTAATACAGGATGATGCGGGGCAGGCGATCCGCCCATTTGAGTTTGATGATGCTGCCTTTGACGGTAACGTGGTCGTCGGGGGTGACTTTGTCGCCCAGTTGCGCGGTTTTGCCGTTGACCGTTACCCAGCCGTTGTTAATCCATTCTTCCATTTCGCGGCGGGAACCGACGCCGGACGCGGCAAGCACTTTTTGCAGGCGTTCGGGTTCCATGCGCGATAGGTCGCTGCGGCGCTCTTTCAAATCGCGCGCGCGTTCCATGATTTTTTGGTTGGGATTGCGGACGACGAGTTTTCTGGCTTTGGCGGCGCGCTGTTTGGGGGCGTTTTGCAGCTTGAGGTCGTCTGAAACTTTTTGTCCGTAAGGTTTGGAAGCGGTTTTGCGCGTTTCGTCTTTGGGACGGGCTTTGCTTTTGAAAGGTTTGGCGGTTTTCTTGGCAGACGGGGCTGCGCCGTCGCGCCATTGGCGTTTGCTGGTGGGTTGCTTGGACATGGGGTTCTCCTAACGCGTTTCCTGATGATCGGAACGGTTCTTCTGCGGCGGTGGCGGCAGGATAAGTTACGGATAAAAGGCCGTCTGAAACGAATGAAACGAGTTTTGTTAAAACGTTTTTATATTTCAGACGACCTTTTGCTGGAGTCGGGATTTTACCCTATCGGCTTGAAGCTGTGGAAAGTTTAAGGCGACAGCCGCTCGCGTATCCAGTTGCCGTCGACCAAGCGGTATTGGATGCGGTCGTGCAGGCGGCTGGGGCGGCCCTGCCAGAATTCGATGCGGTCGGGGATGACGAGATAGCCGCCCCAATGCGGCGGACGCGGGACGTGCAGCGGGTGTTTCGCGCCTACGGCAGCGGCTTTGGCAACCAACATCGCTTTGCTCGACAACACTTCGCTTTGCGCGCTTGCCCATGCGCCGATGCGGCTGGTGTAGGGGCGGCTGTCGAAATATTCGTCCGAAGCGGCGGCATCCAGTTTTTCGATTCGCCCTTCAACGCGCACCTGCCGCTCCAGCTCTGGCCAGAAAAATGTCATGGCGGCAAACGGATGCGCGTCAAACGAGCGCCCTTTGTGGCTTAAGTAATTGCTGAAAAACACAAATCCCTGCGGATTGACTTCTTTCAGCAGCACCATGCGGCTGTTCGGCCTGCCGTCTTCGCCCACGGCGGCGACGTTGACGGCGGTCGGCTCGTTGACTTGCGAATGAATCGCCTCGTTCAGCCATTGCTCGAACTGGACAATCGGGTCGGCATGGCATTCCGATTCCGACAGTTCGCGCTTGCTGTAATCTTCGCGGATATTGTGCAAATCCATGATGTCCTCCGATACTCACGTTTATTTGAATGAATCATACCCCGTTTTTTCAGACGACTCCAACGATAGGGAGGGGGAATATGTGTATAATCCGCGTCAAATCAAATGAAACGGAAAAAAATCATGCGAACCGAAGTCGAAATGAAAATCCTCAATCCGAAAATGGCGGACAAACTTCCCGCCTACGCCACGCCCGGTTCTGCCGGACTGGACCTGCGCGCCTGTTTGGACGAAGCCGTAACCCTGCAACCGGGCGACACCTATCTCGTTCCAACCGGCCTAGCGGTTCACCTTGCCAATCCCGACTACGCCGCCGTTTTGCTGCCGCGTTCCGGCCTGGGACACAAACACGGCATCGTCTTGGGCAACTTGGTCGGACTGATCGACTCGGACTATCAGGGCGAACTCAAAGTCTCCGTGTGGAACAGGGGCAAAGAAGCGTTTACCATCGAACCGATGGAACGTATCGCGCAAATGGTCATCGTTCCCGTCGTCCAAGCCTCGTTTAAAGTCGTGGACGAATTTGCCGCCAGCGAACGCGGCGAAGGCGGCTTCGGCAGCACGGGCAAGGCGTAAACCGCCTGTTCACATATAAAGGTCGTCTGAAAACTTGCGATGCGGGTTTTCAGACGACCTTTTTGCCGTATTTGTATTGCAGGCTGAAATTGATAGAACATGCAGTATTGGTTACAATTTCGTTTCTTAAAATTTTTTAACGTTTGAAAACGTATAGAAAGACTGTAATGGCTGAAACAATGAAAAAACAGGTGGACTCGCCTGATTTGGTGTACGGTTTGGAAGACAAACCGCCATTCGGAAATGCCTTATTAAGCGCGATAACGCATCTTCTGGCGATTTTTGTGCCGATGATTACGCCCGCGCTGATTGTGGGCGGCGCGCTGGAATTGCCGGTGGAGATGACGGCGTATCTCGTGTCGATGGCGATGGTGGCGTCGGGTGTCGGCACTTATTTGCAGGTCAACCGCTTCGGACCGGTCGGTTCGGGGATGCTGTCTATCCAGTCGGTGAATTTCTCGTTCGTTACCGTCATGATTGCGCTGGGCGCTGGTATGAAAGAGGGCGGATTGACTAAGGATGCGATGATTTCGACGCTGTTGGGCGTATCGTTTGTCGGCGCGTTTTTGGTGTGTTTCTCGGCGTGGCTTTTGCCGTATTTGAAAAAAGTGATTACGCCGACGGTCAGCGGCGTGGTCGTGATGTTGATTGGTTTGAGCCTGGTACACGTCGGCATTACCGATTTCGGCGGCGGCTTCGGCGCGAAGACGAGCGGCACGTTCGGCTCGATGGAAAACTTGGGGCTGGCGTCGCTGGTGTTGCTGATTGTGTTGATATTCAACTGCATGAAAAACCCGCTGTTGCGCATGAGCGGTATCGCGGTCGGGTTGATTGTCGGCTACATCGTCGCGCTGTTTTTGGGCAAGGTGGATTTTTCCGCGCTGCAAAACCTGCCGCTGGTTACGCTGCCCGTACCGTTTAAATATGGCTTTGCTTTTGACTGGCACGCATTTATTGTGGCGGGCGCGATTTTCCTGTTGAGCGTGTTTGAGGCGGTCGGCGATTTGACTGCGACGGCAATGGTGTCCGACCAGCCGATTGAAGGCGAGGAATACACCAAACGCCTGCGCGGCGGCGTGTTGGCGGACGGTTTAGTATCGGTGATTGCGACGGCTTTGGGTTCGCTGCCGCTGACCACCTTCGCGCAAAACAACGGCGTGATTCAGATGACCGGCGTGGCTTCGCGCCATGTGGGCAAATATATTGCCGTGATTTTGGTGCTGTTGGGTTTGTTCCCCGTGGTCGGACGCGCGTTTACGACGATTCCGAGTCCGGTTTTAGGCGGCGCGATGGTTTTGATGTTCGGCTTGATTGCGATTGCGGGCGTGCGGATTTTGGTCAGCCACGGTATCCGCAGGCGCGAAGCGGTAATTGCGGCAACGTCGGTCGGTTTGGGCTTGGGCGTGGCGTTTGAACCGGAAGTGTTTAAAAACCTGCCTGTCTTGTTCCAAAACTCCATTTCCGCCGGCGGCATTACGGCAGTTATCCTGAACCTGCTTTTGCCGGAGGATAAAACCGACAAAGTCGTCAAAATCGATACCGAGGGGTTGGAGCATTAAGTTTAAAGCGTAAACGAAAAGGTCGTCTGAAATTTGATTTTCAGACGACCTTTTTGATAATCCTATTACATAAATATGACATTCGTGGAATAATCCGAAAACTTTAAAAGCAGGCAACAATATGATTAAAAACAAGAAAATAATTTTGTCGATTTTAACTTCAGTTATCTTGTCCTCAA
>NZ_KV812064.1:0-734 GCF_001813335.1 Neisseria sp. HMSC055H02
AGCTGGGCGACGTTGACGGCGTCGGTGGCTGCCGTACCTTTGGCTACGTTGGCAATCTTGTTGCCGCCGTTGTTCAGACCGGCAGTAGTCAGTGACACTTGGTTCGGAGAGCCGTCTGCACCGATCTTCAGACCGTCGGTAGTCAAGACGCTGTTGCCTGCGATAACACTTTCGGCAACCACGCTGGTCGCTGCCACTGAATCAGCTTTGACATGATCAAACTCAACGTCGTCTGAAGTTTCAACCGTCAGATCTTTGCCGCTGCGTTTCACTCGGATGTTCTTACCTTGTTTCACGGTCACGGTGTCGCCTGCGGCGATTTTTTCGCTGTCGCTGTCGGCTTCGTCGTTCGCTTTCAGCTTCCAGCCTTTCTCGGCAGTCTCTTTCACTGACTTGATCGCGTCGTGAACGTTGTCTGCTCCAGTCTCACCGATGTTGCTGGTCGTTACGTTGCCGTTGTTGTTGGCTGCGTTGCCGCCCAAGATGTTTTTCAGATTCACTTGGGTTTCGTTCAGCTGTTCTTCGGTCGCGGCTTGTCCTTTGGTGGCAAAGTCTGTACCGCCCAACGTTTTGTTGGTCAATCCACTTACCGTGCCGTTCGTACCGTCCAGCACAATCGGAGTGCTGCCGGTCTTGCCCAACGTAACTTTGTCGTTCAAACCGAAATCAACTTTGCCTCCCGGCAGGGTTTTGGTCTTAATGTTGCCATCGGTACCGGTGTAAGTAACGGTGTC
>NZ_KV812065.1:0-515 GCF_001813335.1 Neisseria sp. HMSC055H02
GGAATACGGATATTCCCGACCCCCGCCAATAAGGGATCGCTGCCGGTAACGGTCGGCTTGATGTTTCCCAGATTACGGATGCCTGCAAGAATCGGGGCTTTTATCCTCGGATTGGGGTTGACAAAGCTCGTCAGCCCGTCGGCAACGTTCAGCGCAAGCTCTTCGTTTTTCCGCTCTTCATGCCTGATTTTGGTGTCTTTTGTCCCGCTGTGCAACCAGGTCAGATTGCGGTATTCGGGTTTGTCCTGTCGGCGGTATTCCTCAAACAGTTTCGGATCATTGTAGGCTTGCGGATTTCTTGCGCCGTAGTCGCGGTAGTCCCAAGTATAACCCAAGGCTTTGTCTTCGCCTTTCATGCCGATTGTGGAAATAACCGTTTGGTCGGTATAGCCGTCTTGGGAACCTTTGTCCACCCAGCGCAGTATCTGCCTGCGGATTCTCATTGCCGCTTCTTGGCTGCTGATTTTTCTGCCTTCGCGTTTTTCGACTTCGCGCTTGAGGGCTTCGGCATATTT
>NZ_KV812066.1:0-2755 GCF_001813335.1 Neisseria sp. HMSC055H02
GCACACATCCTACTTGTTGAGTTTAGGTTTCATATGGGCTACGGCTTGCTAATGGCTTCATTTAAGCTCAAACCGCTTCTGACCACCAAATCAACGTAGTAAATCGGTGTGCGGTGTGATTGCGTGGTGATTTACTGCGAATACGCAATTCTAATGGCATGGTAGAAAGGCTGCCTGAAATGAAATATTTCACATTAAAACATAGTTTTAATGTACGAAATTGAACTGCGTGGGCAACGCTTGCTATTTAACAATTCGCGTTAATTGCACAGGCTACACTGGCACTATCTTTGTCAAACACGTTTTTCAGGCTGCCTGAATGTTATTGCAGTAAATGCCAAAAAAGTTGCTCACGCTACTGCTTATTAGCTACAAAGCGATTGCAAGTTTATTTGGATATGTGGTTTTATTCTTATGCTAAAACTACTAACATCGTTATTTTGTTTTAATTCAACATAAAGATATTCACTTATCTCATCATTTTTTATTTTCATTTCAATAATTTGCTCTAAATAATATGAGCAAATCATTCCAATGGATGAAAAAACTTTTATGGATACATACGGCAAAGCATATCCAAAGGCAATTTCAAAATTATTGATACCGTCATTTAATTTGAAATAACACAACTTTCATCTTCGCTAATTACTGGTTCTTTTTCAAAAAACCACATTAACTCATCTGAGTTAAGTAACATATTTTCAGACATTATTGTCCCCCTTTGGGAATTACTGTATTAAATACCCTTGTTCCGTTTGGTAATACTTGATATGTGGTTTCAAATTTTACAAACTTTCCACTTGGACCTGCAAACAACGATTCTCGAATCGGTCGTAACTGCTGCGTATATCATTCAGGCTGTTCCATGTTCCATATTTAAATACACCCGTCCGCATCAATACGTTTTGTTCCGCTACAAACTGTTTACCGGCATCTTGGAGGTTTTTTAGTCCTTTATAAAGAGGCTCGAAGTCAGGTACGCCTTCAGCGCACTGGGTTAATGCACATGCAGCGGCTTTTAGGCGGTACTGTTCTTCAGCCGATTTGCCTTTTGACAGTTTGTTAAGGATTTGTGTTTCTTTCGGATGCAACTGCCGATTATTCCAATCTGCATTCGCACCAGTAAAAGCCCCAGCATTGCCGCCTGTGGCATAACCAATCGCTAAACTGCCAACGGTATCCACAACAGGTTTCAGGCTGCCTGAATTTCTCTAATAAATGAAACACTTATTCTATCAACCGTTAATGTAACCAAACAATTATCAAGATAAGAGTAGTTTATTAAATACTCATCTTCTTCAAATTGTATATTTTGTAGGGTTAGATGATTATTTTTTAATTCTGCCGTTATTTCATACTTGAAACTATCATCTATTTTTCTAAATCCAATATTTGAAGTTGATTTATCCAGTATGTAATCATTAAAGATTTCATAGGATAATTCCACTTCATAAAATTGATTTTCAAATATTTTGAATGGGCAGTATGATATAAAACAATGTAGTTCATAACCATTTATTTCAATCAATACTGCCTCTTCAATGGTGTTATCTAACTTTTTGATTTTACATTTATATAACATTTTATCTTGCCTTTGGATAAATTGTTTTGTTTTTTGGATTGTTATTCAAAGTTCTCCAAAAGTCTTTTCCTGATTTTGTATGTATCGTAGTAATACTACCATTTTCATTGGTTCCAACAAAAATAAATTTAGATTGACCTTTGGAATCAGTACCCAAAAACTGAATATATCCAGTTCGTTTTGAACCATTATAATCATATTGAACAGGAATACCTTTATTTACAGTATCTTGACCAATTTTTAAGTATTCGCTTGCATTTTTTACATTAAATTCAGCACCGTGTTTAATGAAATGGTCATTTAACAAACTTTCATTAGCAAAACTACTCGGTTTAACTGTTCCTATTTTTCCTGCTTGTGTTCCAGTACGCCCAGCGGTAACTGCAGCGACACCAAGTGTCATTGTATTTTCTAGAGCATTCCCATATTCAGGATGTGTATAACCTATACGCTCCATGTGTACATAAGCCCATGAGTTCGGATCTATCTCCCCTGTCGCTAAATTCGCAGCCGATTCAAATATACCTATACCGCTATTTAATGCAGCCTTACCAATATCTGTAACAACTCCAACTTTATAATCCCTTGATTGAGTGGGAGTTTTCCCAAAATAATTGTATTGATTGGCTAAATTGAAATCACGAACATAATTTTGAATGTATTGTTTGTTGTAGTTCGGATTAGTGTAATGTTGATCTTGCTTGGGTAAATTGTTTGCTCCTAAAATTGAAATAATGGCGTCATCAGTACGGAAATTATCCGCTTTAGCCGTTGCGTAATCTACGGTTCGTTGCATATGCCGAATAATTCGCCCAAGTGCTTCTTCTTTTGAAATGTTTAGACGAGAAGCCACTATATCTGCATATTGTTCTGCTAATTTATATTCACTCGGATGCAACTGCCGATTATGCCAATCGACATTCGCCCCTACTGCCGCCGTACCGGCATTATCGCCCGCCGCATAGCCGATGGCCGCCCCGCCCAGCGCGTTGACCGCCGCTTTGCCCGCCGGACCGAGGTTTTCCGCCGCTTTGTCCAAATACGGCGCGGCAAGGGAAGTGCCACCGCCGGCCAATATGCCGCCAAGGCTGCCCGTCGTCAGTCCGCCTGCTACCCCGTGCAGGATACTCCTGCCTATGCCGTCTTCTTTCCAGGTGTCGTAGCGGCTTTGGT
>NZ_KV812066.1:2855-4530 GCF_001813335.1 Neisseria sp. HMSC055H02
TGGTTTTCGGCAAGGTAGGCGTTTACTTGATCGGATGGCGGATTTTTTGTTCGCCGTAGGTGATAGAGATGCTGATGCCAGAGTAAGCGTAGGTTGGGTCAAGCCCCAACATTTTATTTCGATTAAGAGAAAGGCCATCTAAAAACCAAATTTATTTTCAGACGGCCTTTTAATAGTTGGGTCTTGACCTCAACCTACACTTGTTTTACATAAAATTTTGTGTCTCTATTTGAAAAATCTAAATAACAACATTCTACTTTACCTATTGAATTGATTATAGTTGAAACAGGAATATTAAGAAGCCTAATACCCAAATCATCAATTTCAAAATCATTAATTCCACTCTTATAAAGATAGCTTATTATTTCATCATTAATTTTCCCAAGCCAATTAAAAGAAATATCTTCTAAAAAAAACTTATTTGGTTCAAATATCTCTATCGCTTCAAGCTGATTTTTATCATCATAAAAACAATGGATATTCAATTCGGGAAAAACATCCATAGGAACTCGAGAGTATGATGACTTATAAATTTCTTGTACATCAGAACTAAATATTGCACGAACTTGTTTTCGATTCAGATTTGATGAAATAATATTTCCACAATTTTCTATTTTTTTTGAACTAAAATAAAAAAATTTCATAATTTTTTGCCTAAACAATATTACCATTTTCGTAAGATGCATAAAACAAACCATGTCTTATCCATTTTGTTCCATCGGCAGACAGATAACGACTATATCTAAATTTTATTTTTCCAGGCTCATAAAAAATTTCTTCAATATTCAATATAATTGTTTTCTCAACTATAGCATAATTCCTCTGGTTTATATATTTCAGTATAAGTATGACGTAAGAAATATGACGCCGAGTGTTACGACTTACTTCTTTTTGATTTTAAGGTTTATATAAGTTATGGCTTTCTCGGGTTCGAAGTGATAAAGAGAGTCTTTACTTTTCAACTATAAAAATATGAGATAGTTCCATGGGAAAACCGTAATTTAAGTTTTAATAAAGCACCTTCTAGGCGATATAAAAATTTTCTATAATTTTCATTTGGTTTATATTTATATATAAGTTGTATTTCAATAGTCTCATAGCTACTTTCTCCAAAATCTTCAAAAATTTGACCTGATTCAATATATTGAATATATGAATTTATTTTTTCTTGCAACAAAAATAAATGCTCGTTATCCCATTTTAAATGATCAGAAATAGTTAATATGAGTATTCCGTTTTCAATAGAGGCTGAATCAATTACGTTCTCTTCCAAAATAGACATTATCTTTTCCTTTCAATGATAACTTTAGTAGGTTTAATCTTAGTCCCCTTTGGATAGCCCGGTTTTCCCTTGCCGACCACTGTCGCTCCCGTTCTTTCAATTTCAGGAAAAGCTTTTTTCTGATTTTTGGTAAGTGGTGCAGTTATTGAAGCCTTACACTCTGTACAAACATCAAGACCACCTTCTTTCGAAATAATATCAAGCCTAGTTTTTACACCACTTTTTGTTTTAACGGTAATCTGTTTTTGCGGTTTAAAGCCTTGTTTAACTTTCTTCTGATAAATTTCCATCTCAAAATCCTCACCAGATTTTTTATTTTTTTCCAGTTGATCTTTACGATTTTTATGTTTGATTTCCTTGCTAGCCAATGCCGTATCCGGAATCCTATCCCCC
>NZ_KV812067.1:0-14950 GCF_001813335.1 Neisseria sp. HMSC055H02
AACGCTTCGGCAGGTTCTACAATATTGTGACTTACTCCTTACGGCCTTAAACGCGTGGTAGATGGTGACGCGGCTGACTTGGTAGCAGCGGGCTAGGGAGGTAACGCTTTCCTTTTCCTGTGAGTAGGCCTGCCAAATGGCTTGGTGGTATAGGATGAAGCAGGTGTTTTTGTGGATGTTCCTGTTTCAGTATTTCCCTGAAAATACTGTAAACAACGCTTCTGGTTTCTATATGTAAGGATTGCAGGCTTGTTTGGAAAGATTCATCGTAAGGGTGTAGATGAATAGCTTTTTCCTAAAACCCCGCCCGATCCAATTCTTCCAACAGTGCAGGCCGGCGCGGTTTTTCGCTATATCGTTCCCTGATCTCGTCGGCAAAGTCTTCCATTGCCTGCCGTTGTGCGGAATATTGGCGACGGAGGACTTTTAATTGGTTCAAGAGCTGGCGGTATTGCTTACGGTTGCTTGCTTTATTGATTTCAGCCGCAAAGATTTTCAGGTAGAACGCTACGATTTTATCGTGATACGGCTCGGGGAAAGACGGGGCAAAACGTTCCATCATGTACAACGAAAGGTGTTGCTGCAATAGGGCGAGCAGCCGGTCGAATTCCTGTTCATGCTCCAATATTTCAGCTTGCAGCGAATATTGACCCGACAAGCGCTCAAGCAGGCGGTTGAATTCATGCAGCCATTCGGCGGCGGAAAACGTGGCTTTCCATGCCTCGTAATGCGGCAATGAAAGGCTGGTGGAAAATGCCAAATCTGCTGCGATTTCGCGTACATTTTTGCCGGTTTCCTTCAATACATCAAAAAGTTGCAGCTTCCATTTGTGCACTGTGCCGAGTGTTCCTTCATCTTCGGCAATGCTGATACCTTCGCGCAAGAGGCGTTCCGCTTCCGCCCAATCTTGCTGCCCGACTGCTTGTTCTACCGCAATTTGTCTGAATTTCGGCAGGCGCAGATGTCGTCTGAAATAATCCTGCGCGGCAGCAGTATCGCCTTTCGCCTGCAAAACCTGCCAACCCTCAAATGCCCAAAATTCATGTTCTCAACCCGACTTGGTAACAGCCAAACGTTTAGCCACATAATCTTGCCACGCCTGCCATTCGCCGCGCAGCCGCCAGATTCGGGCGCGGATTTGGTAGATTTTATTGCCTGCCTCCGAGAAATCAAAATAGCGGCTGTCGTCCAAACATTTGTCCAAAAAATTGATCAAACGCTTGGGGACATTTTCCATGACCGCCTCTTCCAGCAGGTCGATTGCCATATACATGGCATCGCCCAACATACCGTCCGAATCGTCCGCCTTTTCAAAAGCATCCTGCAAACGCGGTATCAATAGAGGCAAAGCCTGCTGCAACGCCGCCGTCCCCTCCTGCGCCACATCTTCCAACCAGTTTTGCAGCCTGAAGCCCAAATCGGCGGCTTCGTGGTAATCATAATATCGGGTTCGGGAAAAGATTCGGGAGAGCTGATGGCGATACGGATTGCCGCCCTGTTTAGGCTGCTGCGCATCAGATTCGTCAGGCTGCCCGTCCGGCGTTTGGGCGCGCACCGCATACCACAACGCCGCCATATGCTTGCACGCCCAGCCATAAGGACAATCGCAGCCCCCGTCCTTAATGTACAAATCACTATCCAGCTTCAGCCATACCGAATAGTTTTCCGAACCGCACACCTCCGCCCGATAACGCCCGGCGGAAGTTTTTTGGACATCGCGAACCTTGCCCTGCTGAAAATACAGCAGTCCGCGTTCGGCGATGTGTGGCGGAAATAGGCGGGATAGGTAGATACCGGACATGGTTTGCTTCCAAAAATTTGTTGAAATATTAGGAGTTTACTGGTTCGGGTGACGTTTGTGGAGAGGGTGGTGGGAATTCTTGTTTTGCGAAGTGGGAAAAGGTCGTCTGAAAAGGGGTTCAGACGACCTTTCTGTGAAGTGTGCATTTGAAGACATCTGCTCGTTTGGAGGAAATTAAGCTCTGCTTATTTAGACGCATGAATTTTAATAAAATCTCAAATTATTTTTGATAAGCGATAAATTATATGTTATATAAAGTTAGTTTTCACTAGTCTAATTATTTAAATAGAAATGAAAAACAGTACCTTAAAGGCGGTCGATTTTTTCTGTGGCGGAGGCGGGATGAGCTATGGAATGCAATCCGCCGGTATTCAAGTTTTAGCCGGGATAGATTACGAACCTAGCTGCAAAGAAACATATGAAGCCAATATAAATGCTAAATTTATACAGGCTGATGTTTTTGAATTGCAGCCTGAAACATTGGAAAAAGAACTCGGCTTAAAAAAGAATGATGATGATTTGATTCTTATAGGTTGTAGTCCTTGTCAATATTGGAGTGTTATCCAAACAGATAAAAGCAAATCGGAAAAATCCAAGAGTTTACTTTTGGAGTTTCAGCGGTTTGTAGAATATTTCAATCCCGGATATGTTGTTGTAGAGAACGTACCGGGAATTCTGAGCAGGATGAAAGAAAGCGGGCTTGATAATTTCATAAAATTATTGGAAGAAAAAGGATTTACCGTCCATTTCGGTATTCACAATACGGCCGATTACGGAATTCCCCAAAGCCGTAAAAGATTTACGTTAATTGCAAACAGAATAACCAAAGAAAAGCTGGAACCAGTCAAGTATTCGGGCAAACGGCTTACGGTACGCGATGTTTTGGGAATGGAAAACGGCTTTCCACAAATTATTGCAGGGCATCAAGACGAAACGGATTTTATGCATAGCTGTGCGGGATTATCCGATATCAATCTGAAACGATTGGCTCTGGTCCCCAAAAACGGAGGAAACCGCTTGGCTTTTGCGCATATTCCCGAATTACAGCTGAAATGTTTTATCGGAAAAGACAATAGTTTTAAAGACACGTTCGGTAGGTTATGGTGGGATAAGCCCGCACCTACCATAACAACCAAATTTTTCAGTATTTCCAACGGACGGTTCGTACATCCGGATGAGGATAGGGCTTTATCTATGCGGGAGGGAGCCGTACTGCAATCTTTTCCTAAAGAATACATATTTAGGGGTAAAAGTAGGGATGCGATAGCTCGACTGATCGGAAATGCCGTCCCTCCTGAATATGCTAAAAAAATAGGAATGAGTATCATCAGTGTTAAAAAATAACCTTTACGATACGGAGAAATTCAAAATGTATCAAAGTCCACAAAAAATGCTTGAAATGAAATTTGACCCCAATGTGATTACACATTTAGGCATTCAAATGTATTCTACATTACCGCCGGTTATTTCCGAGTTAATATCAAATGCTTATGATGCAGATGCTACTGAAGTAAAAATTTATTTAAACGATAAAGATCAGGAAAAGTCAATAATTATTGAAGATAATGGTCATGGGATGAGCTTTGATGAAATCAATGATAAGTTTTTATTAATTGGCCGAAATAGAAGAAAAGATGATCAATCTGATAAAAGCAAAAGTGGAAAAAGATGGGTAATAGGTAAAAAAGGAATTGGAAAGTTAGCTTTTTTTGGAATTGCCACCCAAGTTGAAATTTCAACTATTCAAAATTATTTGAAAACAACATTTTTATTAAATTGGGATGATATACAATCTCAGCGAGCCAATACAGGAATTTATCATCCAAAGATTCTTGAAAGTGATATTTCCGTAAAACAAAAAAGTGGAACAACTATAAAATTAACAAAAATAAAAAGAAAAACCGGATTTTCTGCACAAGATTTGGCTTTATCTCTTTCTAAAGCATTTCATGTATTTGATGAAGAAGATTTTCAAGTTAATATCTTTCATAATCAACAAACCGATCCGCTTCTCATTAGTAACAGTTTACGTTATCAGGATTTTGATTGTTTTGTTAAATGGGAAGCACCTTGGGTAGAGATTAATTTAACATCTGAAGAAAAAGATAAATATGAAGAGTATCTAAAAAAAATAACAGGTTGTCTAATTGCTAGTAAAGAAAGAACTATCCCTGAGAAAATGAGAGGAATTGCTCTTTTTTCAAGGGGAAAACTGGTTAATGAATATGCATTTTATGGATTGAGTGCAACCAGTTTTGGATATTCATATCTTACAGGTTGGCTAAATGTGGATTTTATTGAAGATTTTTCTGAAGATGTGATTTCCACCAATCGACGTTCGTTAAATTGGGAAACTGATGAAACGAAGCTTTTGGAAGAATTATTACAAATTTTAATTAAAAAATTCTATAATTTCCAAAAAGATGCCAAAGAAAATGATAAAAAACAAGAAATTGAAGAAATCGTAGGTATTAATCTTGACAATTGGTATGAAACATTACCAAAACACGAAAGAAAGCTGGCTAAAAAAATTATGAATCAGATTATCCAAGCAGAGGGATTAGAGCCGGAAAAAACCAGCAATCTAATCCGCTATGTCCAAGATTCATATCAATTCACATCATTTAAAGAATTGGCTGCCGATATCAGTGAAAACAACTTTGATCATCCGGAGCAAATTTTAAAATTAATGAGTGAATGGCAATTAATTGAAGCAAGGGAGTTTTATAAACTTGCAGAAGTCAGGCTGGAAACCATTAAGAAATTTGAAGAATATATCGCACAAAATGCAAAAGAAGTTCCTGTTTTGCATAATTTCCTAAAGCAATTCCCGTGGTTGTTAGATCCTCGGATTATGTCTTTTAAGGATGAGGTTACATTTTCTTCGTTATTAAAAGAAAAATATCCTGATGAGACATTGGATATAAATGATAGGAGAATTGATTTCTTGTGCCAAAGATTTGCCGATAGTTTTTTTATTATTGAATTGAAACGCCCAAAAGGTACAATTAGCCATAAAGAAATTACGCAGGCGCTTGACTATGTAAATTTCATTGCGCAACGACTGGGTAATGAAAAAGGTACAAAGGTTTGCTGTTATTTAATAGCAGAACGATTGGTTGATACCCCAAGTGTAACAATGACGGCGGAAGCATTGCAAAAAGGCGGTTCCGTTTACGTCAAGACCTATTCAGAATTACTTGCCAATGCCAAAAGCTATCATAATGAATTTATAGAAAAATATGAATCGATGACAAGAAAAGCATGAATGATATTTTCACATCTGAAAAACGCTCCCAAATCATGTCGAAAATACATGGTAAGGAAACTGGTTTGGAAGTATTGGTAAGGAAATTTCTTTTCTCCCAAGGTTTTCGTTATAGGAAAAACGATAAACGCTATGCAGGCAAACCGGATATCGTTTTGCCGAAATATAAAACAGTCGTCTTTATACACGGCTGTTTTTGGCACGGGCACTCTTGTAATAAAGGACATATCCCGAAAAGCAATACGGATTTTTGGTTGGAAAAAATCACAAAAAATTGCGAACGTGATATTAAAAATGAAACCGAGCTGGAAAAGATCGGTTTTAAAGTGATTGTCGTTTGGGAGTGCGAATTAAAAAACAAAGCTATTTGTAGAGAGCGATTAAATCGGTTGGTCGAGGAAATAAAAGATGCCGTCTGAAAAAATCAGACGGCATTTTCCTTTAATTAAGACCCTCCCACACCTTCAACAACCGCTTCACCGACACCGGATACGGTGTCTTCAATTCCTGCGCAAACAGCGACACTCTTAATTCTTCAATCATCCATTTAAACGCGGCGAGGTCGTCTGAAACGGGTTGTCCTTGTTTCACCAAGCCGTCGGTTTTTTCCTGCCACATTTGTTCCAATTCCTGTATGTCGGCTTCGCGGGCTGCGTCGCGGGCGGGGTCGCCGCTGTATTTTTCGAGGCGCAGGGTCATGGCTTTGAGATAGATGGGGAGGCGCGGCCATTGCGCCCACGGGGTGCGAGTGGCGAAGCCGGCAGCGAGCAGGGTTTGTAGGCGTAGTCTTAGGAGGTGGGTGAGCGGGTGTTTGCCGAGTTTGCCGTTCAGTTCGGCGTAGGCGGCGGCGGTTTCCTGCAGGTAGCGGCTGAGGGCTTCTTTGACGGCGGGCAGGCGGCTGCGGGCGCGTTTGATTTGTTCTTTGAAGGCTTTTTCGTTGCGCGGCAGCTCGTCTTCGCCGATAAAGGCACGGTCGCAGACGGCTTGGGTGAGGTCGTCGCGCAGGGTGTCGGCGTTGATGTATTTGAGCAGCATGGCGGCTTGGGTGAAGCCTTGGATGCCTTTGTTCAGGTCTTTAACTTGTTCTTTTAGTTGTAGTTTCATGAGTTCGATTACGCCTAATCTGTGGGCTTGTTCGGCGGCGGCAGACGTGTCGAACAGGCGCAGGGCGATGCGGCCGTCTTTTTCTTTTTGCAGGCCGAGGTAGCCGGTGAGCTGTTGTTTGCCGCGTGCGAATTTGATGGATTCGGGCAGGGTGCCGATGTCCCATGTAGTGACGTTGTCGCGCTCGAATTCTTGGGTGTTGTCGCGGAAGGTGGTGGCGGCAGCTTTGCCAAGTTGTTGTTGGATTTGGATTAAATCGCGCCCCATGGCTAATTCTTGTCCGCCGTCGTCGATGATGCGGAGGTTGAAATAGCAGTGTTCGGGCAGCCTGAACGCGGCCCATTCGTCTTGGTTGATTTGCTCCAGTATGCGGATGTCGCCTGCGGTTTTGGCGATGGCTTGGGCAAGCTGGGGCAGGATGGGGGCGTTGCGGTCGGGGTTTTGGCTTAAAAATTGGGTGATGAATTCGGGCACGGGCACGCAGATGCGGCGGATTTGTTTGGGCAGCGCTTTGATTTGCAACTGGATTTTTTCGCGTATCATGCCGGGCACGAGCCATTCGAGGGCGGCGGGGCTGATGCGGTTGAGCACGGTGAGCGGCAGGGTGAGGGTAACGCCGTCGAGCGGGTGGTGCGGCTCGAAGCGGTAGCTGAGTTTGAATTTGCCGTCTGCGGTTTGCCAGTGTTTGGGGAATTGTTCTTCGGTGATGTGCGCGGCGGTGTGCTGCATGAGGTCGTCGCGGCTGAGGAACAGCAGGCGCGGGTTATCGCGCTCGGCGGTTTTGAGCCAGGCTTGGAAGGTGCGGATGTCGGCGAGGGGTAGGGGTTTCAGACGGCCTTTTGGGGGTGCAGGCTGCTTTTTGGGTTTGGGGTCGTCTGAAAGTGTGCCGGTTGTGTTTTCAGGTAGCCTTTCCGGGTGCAGGCTGCTTGGTTGTGCGGCGATTTGCTGTAATTGTTCAAGCTGCCACTGCCGCTCTTGGCTGACGGCTTGCGGATTTTGACCGTTTGCCAAGCCTACGGCTTTGACGGCGTAGTCGCCGCACACGGGCGCGTGTTCCTTCATATGCCCGACGCCGACCGCCTGACCTGCGGCGCGTAACACGGCGGTGGCAACGGGATTTTGCTGTTCTTTTGCCAGCTTGTGCAGCGCAAAACCTGTCTGCCGCAGTTGCGCAACGTCTGCCTGTCCGTTTTGCCAACGTTTGAGCAAATCGAATACATCATGAACGGCGTCTGCTTCTACTGCGGGGGGCAGCAACGGTAGGATATGCTGAACGCACTGCATCGCCCATGCTGCCAAATCGTGCTGGTTTTGCGCGACAAGCAGCCTGCACAAGCGGTCGCGCTGTTCGGCATCGTCTGCAATGCGGATTTTGGGGCGGCAGTATTCGGGCAGGGGTTCACGCACGCGGTTGTCCGTATCTTTGGAATCCGCGTGCGTGGCTTGCGCTACACACCCTATGTTGTGCTTTTTAGATTTTAGGACATCTGCTGCATCCGCTCGTGCCAATAAGATGAGTTCGCCGGCAGTCTCAGCATCGGGATAGTGCACCAAACCTGCTTCATCAAATTGCGCCATTATGCCGCTTTGTAATGTCGCCCATTCTTCGGCGTAACCGATGGATGGGTCGCATTGCTGCTCGGCAATCAAGGCAACGATTTTGCCGTGCCATTGTTTGCTGTCGATCGTTACACGATCACCCAGTAGTATCGGTTGACCGTCGGCGTAGCATAGGGAGTTTTCAGGTAGCCTTTGGGCTTTGGCGTCGCCTGAAAGTGTTGAAGCTGCGGCACTTTGTTCCCTCTCCTGAGGGAGAGGGTTTGCTGCAGTTGCGGAAAAGTTGGTTTGAGAGGCAACTGTTTTGCCCTCTCCCCAACCCTCCCCCACGGGGGAGGGGGGGGTTTGCTGGGGATTTTCAGGTAGCCTTCGGGGGTGCAGGCTGCTTTCGGTGTGCAGGCCGTCTGAAACCGCATCCGCCGTATAAAAATCGGGCAGCCGTTCGTTATAAAACGCAAACAGGGCTTCGTCATCAACCAACACGTTTTGCTTGCGCGATTTGTGTTCGAGTTCGCTAATTTCTTTAATCAGCTTTTTGTTGTGGACAAAAAAGTCCGCTTTCAAATCGCATTCCTGCGCCACCAGCGCGCTGCGGATAAAGATTTCGCGTGCTTCTTCGGGGGCGATTCTGCCGTAGGACACGGGGCGGCGCGGCAAGACGGTCAGGCCGTAGAGCGTTACCCGTTCGCTGGCGATGACTTCGCCGCGTTTTTGTTCCCAGTGCGGCTCGAAATAGTGGTAGCGGACGAGGTGCGGCGCTTCCTGCTCTATCCATTCGGGCTGGATGGCGGCTACGTCGCGGGCATAAAGTTTTGTCGTTTCAACGAGTTCTGCCGCCATCACCCATTTGGGCTTGGCTTTGAACAGGGCGGAGGCGGGGAAAAGGTGGAAGCGGCTGCCGCGCGCGCCGGTGTAGTCGTTGCCGTCGGGCGATTTCATGCCGACGTTGGCGATGAGGCCGGTGAGCAGGGCGCGGTGGATTTGTTCGTAGCCCGCTTCTTTGGCGGCACGGATTTGGGCGCGGTGTTGTTTCTTATCTAGTTGTTTTTGTTTGAGTTTGGCGGATAAGTCTTGGTCGCCCGCATTTTCAGACGACGTCAGTTGCTTGATTTCGGGAGGTCGTCTGAAAGCGGCTTCCTTGGTGGTCAAACCCATTTCGATTGCGGTTTGGGCAAGCTGGTGGTGCAGCTCGCGCCACTCGCGCATCCGCAGGTGCGACAGGAAATATTGGCGGCACCACTGCACCAACTGCTTGTTGGACAAGCCTTTGTTGCGCTCACGCTGGAAGCTGTCCCAAATGTTCAGGTAGGCAAGGAAATCGGACTGCTTATCGGTAAAACGCTCGTGTGCCTTGGCCGCGGCATCGCGCGCTTCCAAAGGCCGCTCGCGCGGGTCTTGAATCGACAGCGCGGACGCGATCACCAATATTTCCGCCATGCAGTCGTGCTTCTTCGCCGCCAACAAAATGCGCGCGATTTTCGGGTCGATGGGCAGGCGCGCCATTTGTTCGCCGAGTTTGGTCAGGCGGTAGCGTGGTTTGGGGCTGCCTGAACGGTTTTCAGACGGCGTGTTGGGAGTTTGGATGTTTTGCATGGTTTGTAAGTCAGGCATCTATATCTGGCGTTTTTTAAATTTACCAGTGCTTGTCAGGCTACTTGTTTACTTATTTTCTGTATTTTTTAGTAAATCAATTACCTGTCTTAAAGCGGCAATCTCATCATTTTTTGCTTCTAATAATTCTTTTAAATTTTTATTTTCTAACAATAGTTTTTCATCAGAACCCACATAGTTTTGGTTATTAGTATTGTCTCCGATAGAGAAGAAGAAAGATTTATCTTGTGTAGCAAATAATTCAACCACATCAATATTAAATATTTGTGCAATCTGCTTTAATTTTTCTATGTTGATATTGCTTTGTCCGCGTTCAATTTTGGCATATCCGTTGGGGGACATAGACAGTTTTTCAGCCATCTCTTCTTGCGACCATTGGTTAATTTCTCGCAGAACTCGGATTTTTTCGTGAATTTCCATTTTTATTCCTTAAAGTGTGGATTGTATGATTAAAAGTAGAGAATTTAGATACTGTTAGTTTGTGGATTACATAATTAGTTTGTCTTACTATACAACTGTTGTTGCCTATTTTTAACGTATTTTGACAAGGATTTAAATTATGAAAAAGGTTTATTTGGCTTTGATTGTAGCTGTTTTAAGCTCAACCGCATTTGCAGATATGTATGACTATGGTTACAGCAATGACACAACATATACGCAAATTGGTAATACTACCTATGGGAGTAATGGTACAAGTTACACCAATATTGGTAATACTACCTATGGCAGTAATGGTTCAAGTTATACACGAATTGGTAACACCACTTACGGTAATGATGGCTCAAGTTATACACGAATTGGTAATACCACTTATGGTAATGATGGTTCAAGCTATACCACAATCGGTAATACTACCTACGGCAGCGATGGGTCAAGCTGTACCCAAATAGGTAGCCAAATCTATTGCAGATAGAGCTAAAAATATGGGCGTTTATGTTACTGGGGCGATTATAACGTTTTGCCTTGTCGGTTGGGCGACAGGCGGAAGACAGCTTTTAACCCCTATCTTTATAGCACTTATCTGGCCACTTTTTTTGGTAGAACGGATTATTGTAATTTTGCTAATTGCTCTCGGAGTAATAAAAAAATAATTCCTACGTAAGGCAGCCTGAAAAACCTTTCAGGCTGCCTTTTCCTTTTCAGGCTGCTTCTTCCACCGCCCCCAATTCCAACAACACCTGAAACCCGTCATTGATATACCGCGAATCGGGCATTTCTAAAAACGGGAATGCTGCCACATCGCCGAGTTTCAATGCTGCCATGCGCAGGATGACGGCGGCTAGGTTGCTGCGGACAATTTCGGGGTCGGTGAATTCAGGGCGGATGTTAAAATCTTCTTCTGAAAACAGTCGGATACATACGCCCGCGGAGACGCGTCCGCAGCGGCCGGAGCGTTGTCGGGCGGCGGCTTGGGAGATTTTTTCTACATGAAGCTGCTCCACTTTTGCCCGTGCGGAATAGCGTTTGACGCGCGCGAGGCCGGTGTCGATGACGTATTTGATGCCCGGCACGGTGAGCGAGGTTTCGGCGACGTTGGTTGCTAACACGATGCGGCGTTTCGCGCCTGAAGGGTGGAAAATTTTGTGCTGCTCGGCGTGCGACAGGCGTGCGAACAGGGGCAGGATTTCGTCGTTGCGGCGCAGCGTCGATTTGCGCAGGGCTTCGGCGGCTTCGCGGATTTCGCGTTCGCCCGGCAGGAACACCAAAATATCGCCTTCGCCGTGTTGCGCCAATTCGTCCGCCGCATCGACAATCGCGTCGGTCAGCTCCACTTCTGCGTCGTCTTCGTCTTTGCTGGTCAGCGGGCGGTAGAGGATTTCGACGGGATAGGTGCGCCCGCTCACTTCCAGTACGGGCGCGTCGTTGAAATGTTGGGAGAAGCGTTCTGCGTCTATGGTTGCCGAGGTGATGATGACTTTCAAATCAGGTCGGCGCGGCAGCAGTTGTTTCAGGTAGCCCAGTAGGAAGTCGATGTTCAGGCTGCGTTCATGCGCTTCGTCGATGATAATCGTGTCGTAGGCGGCGAGATAACGGTCGGTCTGGGTTTCCGCCAGCAGGATGCCGTCGGTCATCAGCTTGATGCAGGCATCGCGCGAGGTGTGGTCGGTAAAGCGCACTTTATAGCCGACCGTGCTGCCGATTTCCGATTTCAGCTCTTCGGCAATCCGTTCCGCCACCGAACGCGCGGCCAAACGGCGCGGCTGGGTATGCCCGATCAAACCCGCCGCTCCGCGCCCGAGTTCCAAACAAATCTTGGGCAACTGCGTGGTTTTGCCCGAACCGGTTTCGCCACAAATAATCGTTACCTGATTTTCGGCAATGGCTTTTTTGATTTCTTCGAGCTTCTCGTGAACGGGCAGCGTGTTGTCGAACTCGGGTTTGGGCAGTTTGGACAGGCGTTGCAGATAGAGGTTGTGCGATTTTCGGTATTTTTCTTCGACTTTGGACAAGCCGCCGTATTTGTTGGGATTTTTGAAGGCGGAACGTAGGAAATGGCGGTCTTTGGAGAGGGTTTGGGAGAAGTCGGGATGGGGCATGGCGTTGGAAAAATTTCAAATAAAACAAAGGGAGTGATTATAGCAAAGGTCGTCTGAAAATTTTCAGACGACCTTTGCCGTTGCGGAAATATTAAGGATGATCTGCAACGTAAGCCCAGAGGCTTGAAATCTTGGCAATCTTCAAATATTTCTTAAAAAGCGGAGGTCTGGATTCCCGCCTGCGCGGGAATGACGGTGTGAGGGATTGGGTTTGGTGCGATATAAAAGGCTGGGTAAAGACGGAAATTGAGAGTCTTGAAATTCGATCAATCTTTAAACATTCCTAAAAAGCTAGGTGCGGATTCCTTCCTGCACGGGCATGACGATATGGGGGCTGACTCAGATTCGATAAAAAGGTCGTCTGAAAACCAACTTCGGTTTTCAGACGACCTTTTGGTTTATAGAAAACCTGTTTACGCCTGCGCTATCGGGCTGTCTTCTTCCTGCCGCTCTTCTTCGTGTTCCGCGCTGTTGAGCAATTTCAGCAGCTTTTCGGTTTTTTCCGAATCTTCGCTGCGGAGGATTTTGGCGGTTTCGGTTTCGAGCAGGGCGGTGTTGCTGTGCAGGATGATGTTTTTGACGGGGAGCAGGTTGTTGGGGTTCATGGAGAATCGGCGCAGCCCCATGCCCAGCAGCATCCGCGTGTAGGTGGTGTCGCCTGCCATTTCGCCGCATATGGAGACGCTTTTTTCCATGCGGTTGGCGGTGCGGATGATGTGCTGGATGGTTTTCAACACGGCGGGGTGGCCTGGCTGGTAGAGGTGGCTGACGCTGTCGTCGCCGCGGTCAACCGACAAGATGTATTGGATCAGGTCGTTGGTGCCGATGGAGATGAAGTCGGTCAGTTTCAGGATGCTGCCGACGGTCATGGCGGCGGACGGGATTTCAATCATGCAGCCGACGCTGACGGTGCCGAAGGTTTCGCCGCGTTCGGTAAGCTGGAGTTGGGCGGTGTCGAGGTGGATCAGGCATTGGCGCACTTCGGACAGGGAGGTAATCATCGGCCACATCATGCGCACGGGGCCGTGGACGGCGGCGCGGAGGATGGCGCGCATTTGGGTGCGGAACATGACGGGTTCGGCGAGGCACAGGCGGATGCCGGTGAGTCCGAGCGCGGGGTTGAGGCTGCCGTTGGGGGTGGAATTTTGACCGAACCAGCGGGGATTTTTGTCCACGCCCAAATCGACGGTGCGGATGGTGATGCTTTTGCCTTTCATTTTTTTCACAATCGCGCTGTACACTTCGTACTGCTCGTCTTCGGTCGGCATGGTGTCGCGGTTGAGATAGAGGAATTCGCTGCGGAAGAGTCCGACGCCGTCTGCGCCGAAGTTGTGCAGGGCTTTGATGTCTTCGGCAGATTCGATGTTGGCGAGCAGCTCGATGTTGATGCCGTCGGCGGTGGTGGCGGCAGTTTTTTTGAGCTTGTTGAGTTCGCGCTTGTGGAGGCGGTATTCGCGGGCGAGGCGGCGGTATTCGTTGAGGACGACTTCGTCCGGATCAATGATGAGGACACCGTTGATGCCGTCAACGATGACGGTTTCGTTTTCGGTAATGAGCCTTCGGGCGTTGTGCAGCCCGATGACGGAAGGGATGTCGAGGCTGCGGCCTAAGATGGCAGTGTGGCTGGTCGGGCCGCCGACATCGGTAACAAAGGCGGTGATGCGCTGCTCTTTAAAGAGGACGGTGTCGGCGGGTGAGAGGTCGTGGGCGATCAGGATGGTGTCTTCAAACAAGCCTTCGTTGAGGTTTAAGTCGTTGCTTTGCCCCACGAGGTTGTTGTGGATGCGGCGGACGACTTGCAGCATGTCTTGTTTGCGTTCGCGCAGGTAGTCGTCTTCGATGCTGTCGAACTGGGCGGCGAGCTTGTCGCTTTGTTGTTTCAACGCCCATTCGGCGTTGATTTTTTGTTCTTTCAAAATATCGACGGGTTCGCGCGAGAGGGTTACGTCGGTCAGCAGCATGAGGTGCAGCGAAATAAACGCGCCCAACTCGGTCGGGGCGTTTTCGGGAATCGCGCTGCGAAGCTGTTCCAACTCTTTGCGCGTGGCTTTGATGGCGGCATCGAAGCGGGCGGCTTCGGCGTCGATGAGGTCGTCTGAAACATCGTATTGCGGCACTTCCGCCGTTCCGCGCGTAATCAGGTGGGCTTGTCCGATGGCGATGCCTTTGCCCGCCGCAACGCCGTGCAGCACGATACTCATTATTCGCCCTCGCCGAAGTAGTCGTTGATTAAGTCGGTCAATGCCTTCATGGCTGCGGCTTCGTCCAAGCCGTCGGTTTCCAGCTCGATGATTGTGCCTTTGGCGGCGGCAAGCATCATTAAGCCCATGATGCTTTTGCCGTTGACGCGGCTTCCGTTTTTCGTTACCCAGACTTCGCTTTGAAACTGAGAGGCGGTTTGGGTGAATTTGCTGGAAGCGCGGGCGTGGAGTCCGAGTTTGTTGATGATTTCGATTTGTTGTTTTTGCATGTTCGGCTTTCGGGTGTGCGGGGTCGTCTGAAAACGTGTTGGTCGGGTTAGACGGCTTCGGCGTGCTGTTTGCACACCAAATCTTCCGGTTCGGCGGTGATGGCGAAAATGCCTTTGACGGCGGCTTCCCTGACCGTTTCAGTAAAGGCGGCGAGGTCTTCCGCCATGGGCGAATATTGGGTCGCTTTAATCATCATCGGCGCGTTCAGTCCGGTCAGGATGGCGGATTTGCCCGCGCGCACCAGCCTGCGGGCAGCGTTACACGGCGTCGCGCCGAAGATGTCGGTCATAATCAATACGCCGTGGTTTTCAGGAAACTCTTGCAGCGCGGCGATGGCATTGTTGATGATGTCGGTTTGGTCTTCGTCAGGCTCCACGCCGAGGATGCGGATGTTTTCCGGCATTCCCGTGGGGAAGAAATGATGGGTCAGGCTGCGGTAGGCTTCGCCTACTGCCTCGTGGGTAATGATTAAAAGGTTGATCATGATGTGTTCCCTGATGATATTTTATTCGGCCGGTGTGGGCGAAAGTATCGTCCGTTCACCCGCCACATAGCGCGATATGGTGGCACAAAGGTCGTCTGAAAAGGTTTTCAGACGACC
>NZ_KV812067.1:15050-19690 GCF_001813335.1 Neisseria sp. HMSC055H02
TCGTCTGAAAAGGTTTTCAGACGACCTTTTTCATTCCGCATCAGCCTTGGTTGAGCGCGTAAATCTCGCCCAAATTGCGCCAGCAGCCCGCCGCATCCATCCCGTAGCCGAAGACGTAGCGGTTGGGAACATCCAGCCCGACATAATCCGCCTTGGTCGGTTTTTCCTTGTCGATCAACTTGTTGGCAAACACAGCCGCACGGCAGCTCGCCGAGCCCATTTCCAAGAGCTTGGACTGAATCGCCGACATCGTGTGTCCCTCATCCAAAATATCGTCCAACACAACCACATGGCGACCCCGAATCTGCTCAGGGTCGGGCATCCGCTTCCAGTTGAACGCACCGCCCGCCAGCTTGTCGCCGTAACGGGAAACATGAACATAATCAAAGTCCAACGGAAAGCGCAACAGCGGCAGCAACTGCCCCGTAAACACCACCGCCCCACCCATTACAGGCAGCAGGAGCGGATATTTGTCCCCCAAGTCGCGCGTAATCTCGTCCGCCACTTTTTGCAGCGCGGCACGGCATTGGTCTTGGTCGAACAAAAGCTCGGCATTATCAAGCATGGCTTGGGTTTCAAGGCGTTTGGTCTCTAAATCGATCATGGTAAACAGGGAAAATCAGTTGAGAAAAAGGAAATTATAAACCCAAATCGCGCTGAGGTCGTCTGAAAGCAGGCTTTAAAGTTGCAGAAGAATAGTTTGTTTTGCCGGAATCCGTATAAGTCTGCCAAATTTAGCCTAAGTCAGAAAATTCTGTAATTTTCCACCAGTTGTTTGGCTTTAGGAGTAGAATGCCAAAATATTAATTTGTATCATGATTTACGGCTTAAGTATCTCAACGTAGGATTTTACCCTACAAATTTCAGACGACGTTTGGATGAAATTTTGTAATTTTCCAACAAAGCCGTATGCCATTTATCAACGGATTGACCGAAAGGACGCTTCACATGAGTAATGCAAAACGCGATGTAACCCGCATCAGCCACAACACCAAAATCGTCGCTACGTTGGGGCCGGGCAGCAACAATGTTCAGTTGTTGGAAGACATGATCCGTGTAGGCGGTCTGAATGTCGTCCGTTTCAATTTCAGCCACGGCACGCCTGAATTCCATCAGGAAAACGCCCGCATCGTGCGTGAAGCGGCAAAACGCGCCGGACAGGAAATCGCTATCCTCGCCGACTTGCAAGGTCCGAAAATCCGCGTCGGCAAAATCGCCGGCGGCAGCATCGAATTGAATAAAGGCGAAACGCTGGTACTTGATGCCGCACTCGAAGGCGAAGGCACGCGCGACGCGGTCGGTTTGGACTATCGCGACCTGCCTAATGATGTCGTCGCGGGCGATGTTTTGTGGTTGGACGACGGTTTGCTGACTTTGACCGTGGAATCCGTTGAAGGTAGTAAGATTGTTACTAAAGTTGAAAACAGCCATGTGTTGAAAAGCAACAAAGGCATCAATAAACGCGGCGGCGGTTTGTCCGCAGGCGCGTTGACCGAGAAAGACTTCCGCGACCTGAAAACCGCGATTGCCATCGGTTGCGACTACCTCGCCATCAGCTTTGTGAAATCCGCCGAAGATTTACACATCGCCCGCGCCAAAGTAGAAGAAGAAATGAAAGGCAGCACTGCCGTTCGCCCCGGTTTGGTGTCTAAAATCGAACGCGTGGAAGCGATTGAAAACTTAGACGAAATCATCCTCGCCAGCGACGGCATCATGGTGGCACGCGGGGACTTGGCGGTCGAAGTCGGACACGCAGCCGTCCCCGCCCTGCAAAAACGCATGATCCGCCGCGCACGCGAGTTACGCCGCTTCAGCATTACGGCAACCCAAATGATGGAATCCATGATTACCAACCCCGTACCGACCCGCGCGGAAGTCAGCGACGTGGCAAACGCGGTATTGGACGGCACCGATGCGGTGATGTGTTCCGCCGAAACCGCCGTCGGCGCGTATCCGTTTGAAACTGTCAGCCAAATGGCGATTATTTGCGCGGCAGCCGAAAAAGAGCAGGACTCGCTCAACGGCGTTGCCGAACAGGTCGAGTATCCCGAAGCCGTTAGCACTAACTTGGCGATTGCCGGCGGCGCGGTCGGCGTGGCGCGTGCGGTTCACGCCAAAGCGATTGTCGCCCTGACCGAAAGCGGCTCAACCGCCTTCGAAATCAGCCGCCACAACATCACTTTGCCGATTTTTGCCCTGACCCCGAGCATTTCCGCCCAACGCCGCATGGCAATGTATCGCGGCGTGCGCCCGTTGATTTTGGCGACCAGCACCGACCACGATACGGCGCTGAACGAAGTGGAAGCTATGTTGGTCGAACATAAAATCTTAAGCTCCGGCGACCAATACATCATCACCAGCGGTTCGCAAATGCGCGAATCCGGTTCGACCAATACGCTGGAAGTGTTGCGCGTTAAATAATCGACACGCAAACGACAGATAATCATGGGGTCGTCTGAAAACTTGGAAACAGGTTTTCAGACGACCTTTTCGCAATATGCCGTGTCGTCATGCGGAATGCGGAGCGGATGGCTTGCCGGAGCGGGTTATATTGCCTGATGCTCAATACAGATGCTCAATACAGCAGTTTTTTGCGGGGTATTTCGATTGTACCGACCTGTTTCAGTAGGCTGACGTCCAAATCCGTCTGCGAGGTGCAGGCATCGCCGAAAACATTTTCACAGTCGGCGTCCACGCGGACGATTCCGCCGAATTCTCCTGCTTTGGCAAGGGTATGGATGTCGGCGAAAATACCTGCGTAAATTTCGTCTGCCGCCAGCATGTCCGCTCCTTCGGCAAATACCGGCAGCCGTGCCAGCGCGGCGGCGACAGCCGAAGCAGAAGGGTGGTCAGAAATAGCGGTGGCTTTCAGGCGGATGTTTTTCGCCATGCCTTTGCCGTGATTGCGGATAACGAAGGCAATCATGCCGGGTTTGTCTTCTACCGGACGGATGGCGGCATGCAGGACGGGGTGGACGCTTTCACGCTGTATCAGTTTTTCTCGATGCTGCATTTCGCTTTTTGCCTTGATTCTGACTGAGACGACAGCCCACGCAAGCCAAACCAGCGCGATGGCGGCAAATGCCGTGATGACAGGGGTAAGGTCGGCGAGATAGTCTTGGGGGTTAAACCAGACGCAGGCGGTTAGAAAACCGGCAAAAAACATCAAAATGTATAAAGCCGGTGCAAAACGGCTGAGGACGGATGCGTGCATAAAGATTCCTGTCGGTGGCAGAATAAGGTCGTCTGAAAGCGCTGTGCGGTATTGTCTTAAGACAATATAATTGTAACGTAAACCATATGGTTTAACACGCCCGAATAACGAACGGCATAATCGGAAGAGGGACGGCGACGCTATTGCCTCCCGCCGCCCGCTGCTTTACCATAAGCCGCTTTCGGTAAAAATGCCGCCACCACTTCCCATCACACAACTGCCATGAAAAAACTGATCACCTCGTTGCCTATTTTCATTGTTTTGGCCGACATGGTTTACGGCTTTGTCCTCAATATCTCGCAAGGGCTTAATTTGCAGCAAAGCACGCCTTCTGACGGAGGGCTTGCCGTTACGCCCGACATTGCGTTCAACAGCCTGCAAATTATTGCCAACGGCGGCATGATGGTTATTATCGGCTTCGGACTGCTGACTCTGCTCCAACTTAACGGTACGGTTTTAAAACGCCGTATCCTGCCCATCGGCATTTTCCGCACGTTGGGGCTGCTGGCGGTATTGGCATTCAGTGTGCCGTCGCTGTGGGAATGGGGCAATGCGCTGATTTCCGCTGCTATGGGGTATCCCGTGTTCAATTTCGGCAACCCGCGCTATTTGGCCAGCGCATTTTGTATGCCGCTGATTGCCTTATTGTGTCTGAAGCGGCTGTACGATTGGTACAAACTGCACCGTTTGCCGCAAGCGGATACGGCCGTGCCTGCCGCAGCACAGGAACCGGATAGAAAGGTCGTCTGAAAATCTTTTTTCGGTTTTCAAACGATCGGTTTTCATAGGTTTCGGGAAATAAAGAATATCGGAAAATAGCAAGGGAAAGATACTTAAACCTAATGATATATAACGTGAATTTGAGATAAGGCTCTCTTTGCCTGATGGCGGACTGTGCGTCGCAGACCCATCGAGACCTTTGCAAAATTCCCCAAAATCCCCTAAATTCCCATCCAAGACATTTAGGGGATTTTCATGAGCACCTTCTTCCAGCAAACCGCCCAAGCTATGATTGCCAAACACATCGACCGCTTCCCACTATTGAAGTTGGATCAGGTGATTGATTGGCAACCGATCGAACAATACCTGAACCGTCAAAAAAACCGTTACCTCCGAGACCACCGCGGCCGCCCCGCCTATCCACTGCTATCCATGTTCAAAGCCGTCCTGCTCGGACAATGGCACAGCCTCTCCGATCCCGAAGTCGAACACAGCCTCATACCCGCATCGATTTCAACCTGTTTTGCCGTTTTGACGAACTGAGCATCCCCGATTACAGCACCTTATGCCGCTACCGTAACTGGCTGGCGCAAGACGACACCCTGTCCGAATTGCTGGAACTGATTAACTGCCAACTGGCCGAAAAAGGCCTAAAAGTAGAGAAGGCATCCGCCGTCGTCATTGACGCCACCATTATTCAGACCGC
>NZ_KV812067.1:19790-31000 GCF_001813335.1 Neisseria sp. HMSC055H02
CGCACCGATGAGGAAGGCTATATCGAGAAATTGCATATCACCCCCGCCAATACCCATGAGTGCAACCACCTGTTGCTTTTGCTGGAAGGTATAGCCGAAGATACGACCGTCTATGCCGACAAAGGCTATGACAGTGCGGAAAACCGGCAACACCTGAAAGAGCATCGGTTGTTGGACGGCATTATGCGCAAAGCCTGCCGCAACCGTCCGCTGACGGAAGTGCAAACCAAACGCAACCGATATTTGTCGAAGACCCGTTATGTGGTCGAACAAAGCTTCGGTACGCTGCACCGTAAATTCCGCTACGCCCGGGCAGCCTATTTTGGTCTGCTCAAAGTGAGTGCGCAAAGCCATCTGAAGGCGATGTGTTTGAACCTGTTGAAAGCGGCTAACAGGCTAAGTGTGCCTGTTGCCGCCTAAAAGGCGGTCGGATACCTGATTGATCAGGTATCCAAGGTGAATTACGGGGATATTTGAGTAGAATCAGTGGATATTTGAAACAAAAACAGCCGAAAATCTTTATTTGGATCTCGGCTGTCGGAAGGAAAGGAATTTTGCAAAGGTCTCTCCTTACCTTTAATCTATGAAAAACTAAACTTATGCAGTTTCGTTATATAAAAGGCCGTCTGAAACTGGATTTCAGACGGCCTTTGCGATTATTTCACAAACCGTACATCTGCCATAAACGGCCGTGTAGCGGCTGGGTTGGCGGAATAGAAGCGGGAGAAAGTGCTGTCGATTTTGGTCTGTATCGGCTTACCGTCCAATGTTGCCGATGCTTCCAATTTCACACCACCGCCACTGGTTTCGCCCAATTTCATATTTGGCAACGTCAGTTTGGCAATATTGAGTTTCACATTTTCCACTTTGGTATCGGGAGACATCTGCTGCTTGCCGACCGGACGGATTTTTTCACCCTCATCATGAGGCGCGGCACCACCGTTGTCGTCAACTACGCCGATATTAATCAATCTGGCAGACGCCAAATCCATCTTGCCGTTTTTGACCGGAATGCCGACAAACAGTTTTACGCCGCGATGAATGAACGTATTGTCCCGCCACTGAGTTTGGCCCTCTTTCGGCGGTTTGGTTTCTGCCGCCACCGAATAAGTGCGGCCCATAATCATCAATTTATAACCTGGAATTTTTTTCGAACCGAATCCATCAGTGATATCTTCGACCAGTTGCGGCGCAGTCAGGGTTTCGTTTGCCAAAATACGGGCTGAAGTTTCTGCCAGATGGGCAGGCTTGCCGTCTATGGTCAATGCCTGTTCATGGCCGAAATCAGACGCAAATGCAGGCACGGCGGCCAGTGCAGCGGCCAATGCTAGAATACGGATGGTTTTCATTGCAGACTCCTTAAAAATGTAATTGGGTTGATTACCCGATAAAATCCGGGCGATATTGGGAGGAGTCAATATTTTTATATAAATGATACAGATTATCAAGGATATTTGTATTTCAAAATAAAAAAGGCCGTCTGAAACCTAGTTTCAGACGGCCTTTTCAATCTACTTAAAACCTTCTATCAGTCTTTGAAGCGTTTGAATACCAATGTGCCGTTGGTACCGCCGAAGCCGAAGGAATTGGAAATGGCAACGTCGATTTTCGCGTCACGCGCTTCGTTGGCGCAGTAGTCCAAATCGCAGCCTGCTTCGATGTCTTGTTCGAAGATGTTGATGGTCGGCGGGGATTTTTGCTCGTGTACCGCCAACACGCTGTACAGCGCTTCCACGCCGCCTGCCGCGCCGAGCAAGTGGCCGGTCATGGATTTGGTGGAGTTGACGATGACTTTGCGGGCATGGTCGCCCAGCGCGCGCTTGAGCGCTTTGGTTTCGTTGGCATCGCCCAGCGGAGTGGACGTACCGTGTGCGTTGACGTAATCGACGTCTTCGGGATTCAGTCCGGCATCTTTCAGCGCGCGGGTAACCGCCAGCGCAGGGCCTTCTTCGTTCGGGGCGGTGATGTGGTAGGCATCGGAACTCATGCCGAAGCCGACGATTTCGGCGTAAATTTTCGCTCCGCGTTTTTTGGCGTGTTCCAGTTCTTCCAACACCAACACGCCCGCACCTTCGCCGATAACGAAGCCGTCGCGGCCTTTATCCCACGGACGGGAAGCGGTGGCGGGGTCGTCGTTGCGGGTGGAAAGGGCTTTCATCGCAGCAAAGCCGCCGACGCCCAAGAGGCTGATCGCGCCTTCGGCACCGCCTGCAATCATCACTTCGGCATCGCCGTATTTGATCAGTCGGGCGGAGTCGCCGATGGAGTGCGCACCGGTGGTACAGGCGGAAACCATGCCGTAGCTGGGGCCGCGGTAGCCTTTGAGGATGGTTACATGACCCGAAATCAGGTTGATCAGCGAACCGGGGATGAAGAAAGGGTTGATTTTACGCGCACCGCCTTCGATAACGGCTTTACCGGTGGCTTCGATGCTGGGCAGGCCGCCGATACCGGAGCCGATGTTCACGCCGACGCGGTCTTTGTCGAGGCTTTCCAATTCGTCCAAACCGGCATCGCTGATGGCTTGCAGCGCGGCGGCGATGCCGTAGTGGATGAACACGTCCATGCGGCGGGCTTCTTTGGCACTGATGTATTGGCCGATGTCGAAATCGCGCACTTCACCGGCGATTTGGCTGTTGATGTCGGATGCGTCAAAGCGGGTAATCCGGCCGATGCCGCTTTTGCCTGCGAGCAGGTTGCTCCATGCGGTGGCGACGTCGTTGCCGACCGGTGATACTTGGCCGAGGCCTGTGATGACTACTCTTCTCTGACTCATGATAATCTCGCTGTTGGTTTTCGGTAGGATGCGGCAAGATGCCGTCTGAAAATGATAATAGCGGTTCGGAATCGGATTCCTGACGGTTATTATAACGGATTTTGCCCCACATATATAAGGTAACAGCCTCTATTGCGCTAACGCAGCAGAGGCTGGGGATGTTTGGTGCGGCCGATTAGCCGTTGTGGGCGTTGATGTAGTCGATAGCCAGTTGTACGGTAGTGATTTTTTCGGCTTCTTCATCGGGGATTTCGCAACCGAAAGCTTCTTCCAAAGCCATAACCAATTCTACGGTGTCCAAAGAATCTGCACCCAGGTCGTCTTGGAAGGAAGATTCATTTTTGACTTCGGCTTCGCTTACGCCCAGTTGTTCAGCAACAATTTTCTTAACTTGTTGTTCGATGTTTGACATATCAGTCGTTCCTTTTGCCTTGCGGCGGGTTGTTTAAGAGAAATAAATTCGTCGGTATTGTACCGAGTTCGGATAGAGTTTTCCATCTAAGTCTGCATTCTAACACAGATTATTCTGGAAAAACCTGTTGTTGTGCATATTAGCATAGCCTGATTTTAACCTACAAGCAGGAATTTGTTTTGTTACGTATTAACATTAACATTATTAAAAAATTTCGATGTAAGTTGCGGATGAAAAATCAGGAATAGGATTTGAGGCAAGGTTTTTGCATATGCCGGTTCCGTGAAGGCTTCTGCAAGCTCTTCATTGCCAGCGTTTTTGGGTGCATGCTAACATACTGCGAGGTATCTGCTTAATCATATTTGAATTTAGTTATCACGCATAATTATCAGTATTCGAAATCCCAATTAATTAAATATTCAGAGACAATCGTTAAGATTGATTTAAGGATGAAAATGCAAGACCAAGAAAATATTAAAAACCAAGAAGAACAGGAAAACCAGCCAAAAGAGGACTATGATGCCATGACCAGGCTGCAAGACGTGTTCAATCTTGCGCATGACCAGGCCCATCCCGATAAAATTGATGCTGTCATCCGTGCCAATACCCGGGTGTCAGGAACCAATATGTGGGTATTGATGTTTGCGATTGCCGTGGCGAGCATCGGTCTGAATGTAAACAGCACGGCGGTAGTGATAGGAGCGATGTTGATTTCCCCGCTGATGGGGCCGATAGTCGGTATGGGTTACGGTTTGGCGGTAGGGGATACCGCGCTGATCCGTCAAGCGGTGCGCAATATCATTATATTCGTCGTCATCAGCTTGATTACGGCTACGTTGTATTTCCTGTTAACCCCGCTTAAAGAGGCGCAAAGCGAGCTTTTGGCGCGTACCCAGCCGACCCTTTGGGATGTATTGATTGCCTTCTTCGGCGGTAGCGCGGGGATTGTGGCGCTGACCCGAAAAGAAGGAGGCAATGCCATACCGGGTGTGGCGATTGCGACCGCATTGATGCCGCCCCTGTGTACTGCCGGCTACGGACTGGCACACGGAAACTGGCACTACTTTCTCGGTGCTTCATATCTTTTTGCCATCAACTGCGTGTTTATCGCTTTTTCCACTTTGTTGGTTTCCAAATTGCTCAAGCTGCCGCGCAGGGGGCTGGTAACCGAGTCCAAGCGCAGGCTGCAAAGTATTTTTATCACCGCCGTCGTACTTGCTGTCATGATTCCGAGCGGGTATATGGCTTCAGGGTTGGTGCGTCAGGAGATCTTCAACACCAAAGCCAATGCCGCGATCACCGCCGCGCAGCAGCAAGAAGGTTTTTTTGTTCTTCGTAAGATGTTGAACTATAGAGAAAACAAAGTCGGTCTGATCGTCAACGGAACGGGAAATGCCGAGAAAATTACCGCCCTGTTGGAAAAAAGCCTAGACGCGTCGGGTGTGAAAGAGCCGAAGGTCAACGTGGTCTATGCGGGAGGGAACGGCACCAAAATCGAAGAATTGCTGGCAAGCCGAAACAATTCTGTTCATCAGCAAAATGAGCTGAAAGAGCAGCAGGCCTATATCGATACCGTACTGGCAGGCAAAGCTTCCAGTATCGATGATGCAGCGGTACTCAAGGAATTAAAAGCCCAATATCCGGAAGCGGAAAAAATCGTTGTCGGACGCGGCTTGGTTTGGGAGAAAGCGCAAACAGAGCCTGTTTCCGAGCAGCCTGAAAGCGGCAAAAATACTAAATCGGAAACAGGCGAACATGACGATATTGTCGTGGTTTCGCTCGAATTTAAGGAGTCTTTGCCTGCCAAAGACCGCGAACGCTTACAGGCGTGGTTGAACCAGCGTTATGAGGGTAAGGCCGTGCGCATGTTTGTGAACACTCAAGTTTCAGATATATAACCCGTTTCACAAATACTCCGCCTGTCGGCTTTATCCGTTTTCAGGAAATAATTTTATTCTTTAACGACCAAATCCGCCTCAAACACGCCCCTCAAGGCGTTGGAGAGGCGGATTTCTTCGGTGTGTTCCAGCATGTCGCGGGTGATGTGCGTTTCGATGACTGCGTTTGCGCCCAAGTAGGTTTGCGGCTGCTGCAACACGGCTTGGCGCATGACGCCGTTGAGGATGTCTAAATCCAGAGACGGGGTGAGCCATTGTCCTTGGTATTTGACGAACACGTTGCTTCTGCCACCTTCGAGCAGGAGGCCGTCTGAATTGAAAAACAGGCTGTCGAACGCGCCTTGTGTTTCGGCGGTTTGCCATGCTTGGTCGTACAGGGCGCGGCGGGTGGTTTTGAAGCGGCGCAGGTAGTCGCGGCGCGGGAGGGGTTGCGGGGCGGGGATGATGCGCTGCGGGGCGGGCAGTTCGGCGGTGGCGGCATGGCTGAGGATGAGGCCGTCTGAAACGAGTTCGGCTTTCAGGCGAAAGAGGCCGTCGGGCAAGTCGGCGATGTATTGCCGGATTCGGGTTTCGCCATCGTCGGGCAGGGGCAGGTTGAGGGCTTGGGCGGAGGTTTTCAGACGGCCTAAATGCAGGTCGAGCAGGCGGCATTGCCTGTTTTCCACGCGCATGGTTTCGAAGATGCCGAAGGCGGGGCGCAGTTCGTTGAGGAAACGGGCTTTCCAGCCGCATTCGCGATATTCGGCGGCGGGATCGCTGTCGATGACGATGCCGGAACCGACGCCGTACACTCCGTGATAGAGGTCGTCTGAAATCGGGTCTGAAACGGGTTTGAGCGACAAGGTGCGGATGACGACGTTGAATATGCCTTCAAACCCCAGTCCGCCCGCGCAGGGTTTCAGGTAGCCGATGCTGCCGGTGTAGAGGCCGCGGGGTTCAGCTTCGAGCGATTCGATAATCTGCATGCTCATGCGTTTGGGCGCGCCGGTGATGCTGCCGCAGGGGAAGGCGGAGCGGAGGATGTCGGCGAACGAGGTGTTTGGCAGGGCTTGGGCTTGGATGGTGCTGGTCATCTGCCAGACGTTGCCGAAACGCGATACTTTGAACGGCTCGGGCACGCATACTTTACCGGTTTGGGCGATTTTGCCGAGGTCGTTGCGCAGCAAATCGACAATCATCACGTTTTCGGCACGGTTTTTCGGGTCGGCTTGCAACTCGGCGGCGCGGCGTTCGTCTTGACCGTCGCCCAAAATCGGCGCGGTGCCTTTCATCGGTTCGGTGCTGATGGTGCCGTCTGAACCGATTTTGAGGAAGAGTTCGGGCGAGAAACACAGCGTCCACGCGGATTTCCCTGCCGCATCGGGCAGGTGGGACAAAACGGCATAGGGGACGGGCTGGCGCAGGCGGCGGTAGAGGCTGACGGGGTTGCCGTAGGCTTGCAGGTGCAGGCGGGTGGTGTAGTTGATTTGATAGGTGTCGCCGCGCCGGATGGCTTCGTGGATTTGACGGATGCGGTCGAGGTAATCGGCTTCGGATACGGAGGATTGCGGTGTGGAAATACCGGCGGGGAGGTCGTCTGAATTTTGGGCAAGCCAGCTTGCGGCATCGATGTCGGCGCAGTCGGCAAACCAGTGCAGGGCAAGGTTGCCGCCGCGTTCGGACGCTATCCCCATCAGCGGCAAACCGAATTCGTAGTCTGCAAACAACACCGAATGCAGCCCTTTTTGCCAGCCCTTTTGCAGCGTATCGTTTAGCGAATCCAGTTCGTTATGATGGAAAAGGCGGCTTTCCACATGATTTTGATAGAGTTTTGCGCGGCCGCTCACGGCATCGTCAAACAGGGCGAAATAGGGCATGGCTGTGGTGCAAATAGCCTGATTATACGCTGGTTTTACACAAATTAGCAGACCGAGCCGAAAAAAATGGCGCAGTGTAATTTTATGTAGTCCGCTGAGGGGCAAAGGAGTAGAATCAAACCATACCACACCATATCATTTCAAACTTAATCAATAAGGAGACCCTATGGCAGATCATCAGTTAGAACCGTTTGAAAACGTTGAATTGGGCGAAAAGCAAGACCAGTTGCAAGTTTTCGAAAAAGCCGTTTTGGAACACGAAGGACGCGGTACGGACGAAGATTCCGGCAGCGCGCCGCTCCCCGCCAACTACCCCTACAAACAACGTATGCGCCGCGCCGCATACGAAAAAGAAAAACAAAAGCTGCAAATCGAATTGCTGAAAGTGCAAAGCTGGGTCAAAGATTCCGGCCAACGCATCGTCAGCCTGTTTGAAGGCCGCGACGCCGCAGGCAAGGGCGGTACCATCAAACGCTTTATGGAACATTTGAATCCGCGCGGCGCACGCGTTGTCGCACTGGAAAAACCGACCACCACCGAACGCGGCCAATGGTATTTCCAACGCTACATCCAAAACCTGCCGACCGCAGGCGAAATGGTATTCTTCGACCGCTCATGGTACAACCGCGCCGGCGTAGAGCGCGTGATGGGCTTCTGCGAACCCAACGAATACCTGCTCTTCATGCGCCAAACCCCTGAATTGGAACGTATGCTCGTCGCCAGCGGCATCCACCTCTTCAAATTCTGGTTCTCCGTATCCCGCGAAGAACAACTGCGCCGCTTCATCTCCCGCCGCGACGATCCCCTGAAACACTGGAAACTCTCCCCCGTGGACATCCAGTCGCTCGACCGCTGGGACGACTACACCGAAGCCAAAAACGCCATGTTCTTCCACACCCACACCGGCGACGCGCCTTGGGTCATCATCCGTTCCGACGACAAAAAACGCGCCCGCCTCAACTGTATCCGCTACTTCCTGCATCAGTTGGACTACCCGGGCAAAGACGTGAAAGCCATCGGCAAAGTGGACGAAAAAATCGTCCTCGTCCCCGATACGCGCTACAAAGAGAAAACCGTCGATATCGGTCACGACTGATTGAGCGGTCAGCCGTTTGAGCAGTAAAAAGGTCGTCTGAAAACCTGAAATATAGGTTTTCAGACGACCTTTTATTTGTGTGGTAAAGGTCATGGAGACCGGCTGTCGTAAAAGACAGGCTGGCCACCGAAACCGACCAAGCCTATCTCAATGCCAATCCCGACGGCACGGCAACCCGCTTCAACGATTCTGCGCTCACACCCAGCCTGCGCTTGAGCGTACCGATGGGCGAGCAGTTCATCAGTTTCACCAGCTGAGACCTTTGCAATAACATGAGTTATTAAAATTTTATGCTCAATACCATTTTCAAAATGAGAAACCTCCCTGATTTCTTCTATTTTTTTTCTCAATATCAGAAAGGTTTTAGCCAATTGAAGATTTTTTAGCACATTTTTATGCATCAAATTTTGTTAACAGACTATTTTTGCAAAGGTCTCCAGCTATTTACTTCCGTACGCCGCTGGATTCCGCCTACCCGCTCAACGGCGTTTTGGGCGTGGACTACGCGCAAGAAAAATGGGGCGTTGATACCAAACTGCGCTGGTCGAAAAAACACAGCCGCGTCAGCAGCGACAGCGTTTTCCAAGCGCCGGGCTACGGCGTATGGGATGTCGGCGCGTGGTACAAGCCGTCTAAAAACGTCGGAATCGGCGCGAACATTTACAACATCGGCAACAAAAAATACTGGCAACACGCAGACGTCGCCGGCATGAGCCGCTCAAGCGTGATGGACTTGTACACCGAAACCGGCCGCAATTTCGCCGCCCGCGTGCAGCTTAAGTTTTAACATGAACCCAAGAGGTCGTCTGAAAACAAGCCATGAGTTGAATGCCTCATCACTAAGGCCAAAAGCAAACCAAACCTTTGATTTCTCAGACGACCTCAAACCATTCCACCAATATAGTGGATTAACTTTAAATCAGGACAAGGCGACGAAGCCGCAGACAGTACAGATAGTACGGTACCGATTCACTTGGTGCTTCAGCACCTTAGAGAATCGTTCTCTTTGAGCTAAGGCGAGGCAACGCCGTACCGGTTTAAAGTTAATTCACTATATTTATTCACCTGCCGACACTGTTTATGTTCCATTTTCCCGCTCCATCATCCTTGACACTGTCTGATGACAGTGATTTAATTTCCTAATATGATTAATAATCATTTTTAATCAAATATGGAAAAGCAGATCGTTTGGACACCGCGCCAATCCGCGCCTAAAGCCTTTCCCGAACGGCAGGCGTTGATGCCGATATGGGGCGGCATACCGATTCCCCGTCCGCAATGGCAAAATATTTGGCGGCAGAAGCTCCCCCATGCCGCCGATTCCGACGCGCTTGCCTATCTGCACATCCCCTTCTGCGCCAACCACTGCGTGTTCTGCGGCTTCTACCGCAACGCGTGGAAAGAGAGTTACAGCAGCGTTTACACCGACAAAATCATCGAAGAAATGGCGGCGGAATCCGAAATCCGCCAAGGCAACGGCAAAATCCGCGCCGTCTATTTCGGCGGCGGCACGCCCACCGCGCTGCAAACCCCGGACCTCGCCAGACTCATCCGCGCCTGTTACCAATACCTGCCGATTGCCGACGACTGCGAGTTCACCATCGAAGGCCGCATGAGCCATTTCGACATCGAAAAAGCCCAAGCCTGCATCGAAGCGGGCGCCAACCGCATTTCCATCGGCGTGCAAACTTTCGACACCGCCATCCGCCGCCGCCTCGGCCGCAAACACGGCGGCGACGAAGCCTTTGCCTATCTGGAAAAACTGTGTGAAATCAATGCTGTAATCGTTGTCGATTTGATGTTCGGCCTGCCCAACCAAACCGACGCCGTTTGGCAAAACGACCTCAAACGCGCCACCGCCCTGCCTTTGTCCGGACTCGACACCTACGCCTTCAACCTCTATCCCATGCTGCCCATCAACCGCATGGTGGAAAAAGGCGCATTTCCCGCCCCGCCCGGTTTCGACGTTCAGGCAGACCAATACGCCTACGCCGTCGAAATGCTGGCGCAAAAAGGCTGGAACCAAGTCAGCAACAGCCATTTCGCCTATCCCGGCCGCGGCGAACGCAACCGCTACAATACCCTAGTTAAATCTAATATCCCCTGCTGGGCGTTCGGCTCCGGCGCAGGCGGCAACTTCGGCGGCTTCAGCTATCAGGTGCAGGGCGATTTGGACAGCTACCTCGCCACCCCGAAAGGCGAAAAAAACATCGCCTTCATGAGCGGCCACAGCCCGAACAAAACCCTGCTCGGACAAGTGCAGCACGACATGGAAACAGGCCGTCTGAATCCCTCGCTGTTTGACGGCAACGCCGCCGCGCAGAAACTGATTGCCCAATGGCAGGCAATGCAACTCTTTGAAGAACAAGGTTCGGACGGCCTCATCCGCCTGAACACCAGCGGCCGCTACTGGTCGCCCACCCTCATCCGCAAACTCATGCTCACCCTCCCGACCCAAGAAAAGGATCAAACCATGCAAAAACTTTCATCCGAACAACAAATCATGTTGCGCCAATCATTGGAAAAAAATCCCGGCCAAGTGCTCGAAATGCTCGCCGCGCAAAACCAATGCAGCTTTGAAGACGTCATCCGCTGCCTGCCCGAAAACTGCATCCGCCAAACCGAAGGCAGCCGCATCGTCGAAATCCTCCAAGCCGTCGCCGCTTGGGACGAAGCCGTCACCTTCATCGCCCACACCCCCGACGCCATCGTCGAAGTTACCGGCAAACTGCCCGGCGGCAAAGTCGGCCGCGGCTTCTACAACTTCGACCACCCCGAAACCGACGGCGGCGTACACGGTCATATCTATTACGAAAACTGCGCTGCCATCTACCTTTTGGAACGCCCGTTTATGGGCAAAGCCACCTGTTCGCTCAACTTCATCAATCGCAACGGCGGCGCCATGTTCAAAATCTTCGTCGGCCGCGACGAAGCAGGCGAACTCAAACAACACCAAATCGAAGCCATGAGAAAACTGTTCGAGGCAGCTTAAACAGGTTTCAGACGACCTTTGCCCGAAACCGATAGAAATTGCCGCATTCCTGCACAAACGAAACCATCTTTCGGCATCGTAAATAGCCGATGAAATTCGACAGGCTGCCTGCAAGATTGGCGTTTGCTCCAAAGTAAGCTTGCGCTTACCGCCCTCTCCCTAACCCTCTCCCACGGGGAG